>CBDTZB010000138.1:0-6601 GCA_965364795.1 uncultured Nocardioides sp. | reverse complement strand
TCGACGCCGGTCTGATGCACGGCGACTGCCTGACCGTGACCGGCAAGACGTTGGCCGAGAACCTCGAAGACCTCAAGCCGCCGGCCCTCGACGACGACGTCATTCGCAGCCTCTCCCGGCCCATCCACGCCACCGGTGGCCTGACCATCCTCAAGGGCTCGCTCGCGCCGGAGGGTGCGGTCGTGAAGTCTGCCGGTTTCGATGAGTCGGTCTTCAAGGGCACGGCACGCGTCTTCGACGGTGAACGCGCCGCCCTCGATGCGCTGGCTGAGGGTCGCATCGTCGCCAACGATGTGGTGGTCATCCGCTACGAGGGCCCCAAGGGTGGTCCCGGCATGCGCGAGATGTTGGCCATCACCGGGGCGATCAAGGGCGCCGGCCTCGGCAAGGACGTCCTGCTCATCACCGACGGCCGATTCTCCGGCGGAACCACCGGTCTCTGCGTGGGTCACATCGCCCCGGAGGCGGTCGACGGTGGCCCGATCGCGTTCGTGCGGGACGGAGACCCGATCACCCTCGATGTGTCGAACCGGACCCTCGAGGTGGAGATCTCCGACCTGGAGGCCCGCAAGGAGGGCTGGGAGCCGCACCCGCCGAAGTACACCCGAGGGGTGCTGGGCAAGTACGCCAAGGTGGTGCAGTCCGCGGCGCACGGGGCCGTCACCAGTTGATGTGCGGTTGATCGCCGTGCGTAGGGCCGGCTGATGCGCCGGAGGTACCTCGCGGCCATCGTGCCGCTACTCGTTGTGCTCGTCCTGGCGGCGACGCTGGGAGCCGATCGGTCGACCCAGGACGCCGTTCCCGACGGCAATGTCGGCGCAGGACAAGCGAGCGAAGCCGCACCGCCCCAAGCGACGGCCGGGGACGAGGCGGCCACCGACATGGCGGCGCGGCCGTCGCCGCCCAGGGTTCGTCACGAAGGCCGCGGCATCTTCGACAACGGGCACCTGCTGGTCGCCTACTACGGAACGGCCGGCACGGGTTCGCTGGGCGTGCTGGGGGAGAGCCCTCCCAACGAGATGGACCGACGGTTGCGCCGGGCCGCACGACCGTTCGCCAAGAAGGGGCAGCGGATCCAGCCCGTCTACGAGTTGATCGTCACCATCGCCGACCCCCGACCGGGGCCGGGTGGGGACTTCAACCACCACCTGGGGCGAGCTCAGGTGAAGCAGTACCTCCGAGCCGCTCGACGACACCGAGCGTTGGTTCTGCTCGACCTGCAACCGGGCCGGGACGGCTTCTTAAACATCGCCAAGCACTGGCGGTGGGCCCTGAAGGACCCTGCGGTCGGGTTGGCCCTCGACCCCGAGTGGCGGATGGGCCGGCGAGAGGTTCCCGGTCGGGTCATTGGGTCGGTCTCAGCGCAGGAGATCAACCGGGTCTCGGCCTGGCTGGCGAAGCTGGTCAAGCAGGAGGATCTGCCCGAGAAGCTGTTCGTCGTCCACCAGTTCCGCTCCTCCATGGTGCGGGGGATCGGCAACGTCAAGCAGCGCCCCGGTCTGGCACTGGTACAGCACGTCGACGGCTTCGGCACGCGGGCACAGAAGCGGGCGACGTACGAAGTGGTGGCGAGGCCGGACATCTTCACCATGGGCCTGAAGTTGTTCTACGACGAGGACATCAACCGCATCGACCCGGCGTACCTCCGCACCCTGCGACCCCGGGTCCACTTCATCTCCTTCCAATAACCACGAAGTTCGCCTGATGAGGACGCGAAGTTCGCCTGATGGGGACGCGAGATCGCTCCCAGGCCCCATTTCGCGAACCTCGTAGCCCCATCAGGCGAACTTCGTGGGCTGTAGTAGAACGGTCGGCATGAGAACTGCGGTGGAGTTGGACTCGCGTGACCCGTTGGCGCACTACCGCGACCGGTTCATCGGCTCCGAGTCCGATCTGGTCTACCTCGACGGCAACTCGTTGGGGCGGCCGTTGCGGGCGACGGGGGAGCGGTTGAAGACATTCGTCGAGGACGAGTGGGCCACCCGACTGATCCGCGGCTGGGACGAGCGCTGGATGGACCTGGGTGCGGCGGTCGGCGACGACATCGGGTCGATTTGTCTGGGGGCCGCACCGGGTCAGACCATCGTGGGCGACTCCACCACGGTGCTGCTCTACAAGGCGATGCGTGCAGCGGTGGCGCTGCGGCCCGGCCGAACCGAGATCGTGCTAGACCGGGACAACTTCCCGACCGATCGCTACCTCGCAGAAGGGGTCGCACGTGAGTGCGGGCTGACGCTGCGCTGGATCGAGGTCGACACCGCTGCCGGCGTGACATTGGAGCAGGTGGAGCAGACCGTGGGAGCCAACACGGCCCTCCTGATCGGTAGCCACGTGGCCTACCGCTCGGCCTGGATAGCCGACGGCGCTGAGATCACCGCAGCAGCGCACGACGCCGGTGCACTGGTGCTCTGGGACCTGTCGCACTCGGTCGGGTCCGTGCCGCTTGCCCTGGATGATTGGGACGTCGACCTGGCGGTGGGGTGCAGTTACAAATACCTCAACGGGGGACCGGGTGCGCCTGCCTTCATCTATGTCGCCAATCGCTTGCACGACCAGATCACCCAACCCATCCAGGGCTGGCTCGGGAACGCCGACCCGTTCGCGATGGGGCCGGACTACCACCCTGCCCCGGGGGTGCGTCGGATGATCAGCGGTACGCCGCCCGTGATCGGAATGCTGGGCGTGCAGGACATGCTCGAGATCCTCAGGGAGGTCGGGATGGAGGCCGTGCGCGCGAAATCGATGCTCCTCACCGACTACGCCATCGAACTGGCCGGCGAAGTCCTGGCCGATCAGGGCGTCACCGTCGCCACTCCGCGGGAGGCGGACCGCCGCGGCGGCCACGTCACGCTGCTGCACCCAGCGATGCGTGAGGTCACGGCGGCGCTGTGGAGTCGAGATGTTCTACCGGACTACCGCGACCCCGGTGGTCTCCGGATCGGTCTTTCGCCGCTATCTACCTCGTTTGAGGAGGTCGCTCGCGGCATCGAAGCGATCGGTGCCGCCCTGTTGGAATGTTGATCAGTCCTTGATTGGTTCGTCTCCGCGTGGGCCCACCAACCGGGGACCGCGGAGGCGTTCGTCGATCTGGGCGAGATCGTCGATCCCCAACTCGATCGTGTTGAGTTCGACCGGGGGAGCGGCGGGAGCGGTCCCCCGACCTGAGGTACGTCCCGAAGCGGAGGGGATGTGTCGAACCGGGACACCGGGGACGTTCGGCAGGCGGGCCGCAATTCGTCGTACCTCCCGATCGATGGGCTGCATGAGGTACTCGGCGAGGATGACCCCGGCCGCAATGGCCAGCGCGATCGAGGCGGCTTCGACGATGGCGAGGATGCCTTGGGCAGGGGCCGCATCGGTGGAGTCGGACAGCAACGCCAGGCCGCGATAGATCGCGACTCCGGGCAGCATCGGGACGACGGCCGAAACGACGATGACCAACAGCGGGACCTTCGCCCACCGAGCGATGGGGTGGCTGATCATGCCCAGGAGCAGCGCCGCGACGCCGACCGACCACGGGCGATCGAACTCGAAGTACCCCATGATCTGCGTGATGGCGATGCCCAGCGCCGCCACGAGGAAGATCGGCGCCACCACGCGCTTGGGGGAGTACGACGCGACCGCGAAGGCAGCGGCGGCCAGACCGGCCCCAGCGGCGATGACGCCCACTGCGTCCAACTCGACGATGCGGCCCGGGACCACGCGGCCGATGTCGACCCCAGCGACCGAAGCGATCGTCAGACCGCCCGAGACGCCAGCGATCAGGCCGGCGGTCGCCAGGAGCGCCTCCAACAGGCGGGCACTGGCGGTGACATAGAAACCCGTGAGGGCGTCATGGAGTGCTGCCATGAACCCGATGCCGGACAGCAGCATGATGATGTTTGCGGTGACCGCGAGCGAAGGGTCGATATCGAGGCCCACCGCGACCGACGCCAGCGCGATCACCGAAGCGGCCAGCCCACCCACGACCTGGAGGTAGAAGGCTGGGAGCAGTCGGCGGGCCATCCGTTGCTGTAGCAGATCGATGATGGCGCCCGAAAGGCCGGCCAAACCGATCACAGCAGGTCCAGCGCCCAACATGATGGCGATGCCGACACACATCACGCCCCAGGCGATGGTGACGACCCACCGGGGGTGGGTGTGGCCGGTCCCGACGATGCGCGAAGCCTCAGCACGTGCCCCTTCGAGGCCCAGGTCTCCGTTGATCACCCGACGGATCAGGTGATCGACGCGGGTGAGGTCTTCGTAGTCGAAGCCGCGCTGCTTGACCTGCCGCATGAGGACGACCGGCTGAACTCCCGACGGATCCTGGCAACTCATGGACAGGGAGGTGAAGGTGACGTCCACCTCCACTCCGGTCAGGCCAAGACTCCCCGACAGGAGTTGCATGCTGGAGGAGACATCGGCGGCGCCCGCGCCGTTGGACATCAGGATCTCACCGACCTGCAGACACAGGTCAACAGTGAGGTGGACGCGCCGTTGTTCGGGGATAGGTAGGGACTGCTGTGGCATACCTCGATGGTGGCAGCGCTGGCGCTGCTTGCACAACCGAGGACGGGCTGATTGAGGTGTCTTCGATCACTCGCCATGGGAAGGGACAAAGACTCCGATGCCCGTCTTATTCGTGAGGGTGATGGCCCACACCGTCGTCCTGTGGCACTGTCGGAATCATGACGGACCGTGACCCGCGACAGACCCTGACCGGCCACGAGATCGAGGCGGAGTTGCTCGATGACTGGCGAGTGCTGCTCTCCACGCTGCACGCGAGTTTCGACACAGGGGGCTTCGCCGCCGGGCTTGATCTCGTCAACCAGATCGGAGCCGCGGCGGAGGAGGCCAACCATCACCCCGACGTGACGCTGACCTATCCCCGGGTCGATGTTCGTCTCACGAGCCACGACGTCGGTGGCGTCACTCAGCGCGATATCGACCTGGCTCGGATCATCAGCAAGGCCGCCGAACGTGTCGGCGCCACCGCGCAGCCGCAACGCGTGCAGGTCCTGGAGCTGGCTCTGGACACCCCCGACCTCACGGCTGTCATGCCGTTCTGGGCTGCCGTGCTGGGACTGGATGAGGGCGAGGACGAGGTCACCGATCCTGCGGGGGTGCTGCCGACCCTGTGGTTCCAAATCTCTGAGCAGGGCGGACCAAGTGAGGTTCCGCAGCGCTTCCACCTCGACATCCGAGTCCCGCCGGAGGTTGCAGAGCGGCGGGTCGACGCTGCTCTCAAAGCTGGGGGGACCCTGGTGTCCGACGGACGTGCGCCCTCGTTCTGGGTGCTCGCCGACGCTCAGGGCAACAAGGCGTGTGTCACCACCTGGCTGGGCCGAGCCGTCTCGCCGGACGAAGAGGCCTGAGCAAGCCCGCGCGGCGAAGCCCCACCTGTTTCATCAGGTGGGACTCGCGTCCCGTATCGTGGGACACTGGCAAGCCACCCATGACGCCACATGGGTGGGAGGGCTACGCTGTGCACATGGATCACCTGACTCTTGTAGTACGCAACGGACGCGCCAGCTGACGAGCAGCTGCTAGCGCGTCCACCCCTCGTTGCCCGGGCAACCGAGGGGTTTTTTGTTGGGGTCCACACGCACCACCGAACCGAAGAACGCCAGAACCGCCATGAACGAGGGAGCGACATGAGTGAGTCAGCCAGCGGTACGCCCGCGGGCACCCCGATGACGGGGGCGCAGAGCCTGATCAAGTCGTTGGAGTCGGCTGGAACCGAGACCATCTTCGGGATTCCCGGCGGGGCCATCCTGCCGGCGTACGACCCGCTGATGGACTCCTCCATCCGCCACATCCTCGTTCGCCACGAGCAGGGGGCCGGCCACGCCGCGCAGGGCTACGCCTCGGCCTCCGGTCGTGTCGGCGTCTGTATGGCGACCTCGGGTCCGGGAGCGACCAACCTGGTCACGCCCATCGCCGACTGCCACATGGACTCCGTGCCGATGGTCGCGATCACCGGCCAGGTCGGCGCCTCGATGATCGGCACCGACGCCTTCCAGGAAGCCGACATCCGCGGCATCACGATGCCGATCACCAAGCACAACTTCCTGGTGACAGATCCTGCCGACATCCCGCGCACCGTGGCCGAGGCCTTCTATATCGCCTCGACCGGCCGCCCTGGTCCGGTGCTGGTGGACATCGCGAAGTCGGCGCTTCAGGCCGACACGACCTTCACCTGGCCCACCGACCTGGTGCTGCCCGGCTACCGCCCGGTGACCCGTCCTCACGCCAAGCAGGTCCGCGAGGCCGCCCGGCTGATCCTCGACGCCCGTCGTCCGGTGCTCTATGTCGGTGGTGGCACCATCCGCTCGGGTGCGTCCAAGGAGCTCAAGGCGCTCGCGGAGCTCACCGGCATGCCCGTGGTCACCACGCTGATGGCCCGCGGAGCCTTCCCCGACAGCCACCCGCAGAACCTCGGAATGCCCGGCATGCACGGCACCGTCGCCGCGGTCGCCGGGTTGCAGCGCAGCGACCTGATCATCAGCCTCGGTGCCCGCTTCGACGACCGGGTCACCGGCAACCTCGACTCGTTCGCTCCCGGAGCCAAGGTCATCCACGCTGACATCGACCCGGCCGAGATCGGCAAGAACCGGCA
>CBDTZB010000137.1:0-6651 GCA_965364795.1 uncultured Nocardioides sp. | reverse complement strand
GTCACAACAGTTCAGTCTACGAGCCGTGGCGTGGATCGCTGATCTCGCGGCGTCGGCCACTAGTCTCCCGCTGTGAGTACACCAGCAGATCGACCTGAACCGGAGCTCGAAGAAGCCTTCGACCGGTTGGTCGACGAAGGGCGCGAGCGGTTGAACCGTCCGTTGCTAGCCCTGATCTCGACCGGGCTCCTCGGGGGCATCGACGTGGGTTTCGGGGTGCTGGCCTACCTCATCGTCAAGGAGCTCACCGACAACGTGGTGTTGGCCGGGTTGGCCTTCTCCATCGGCTTCGTCGGACTGCTGCTGGCGCGCAGCGAACTGTTCACCGAGAACTTCCTCGTGCCGGTGTCGGCGGTGGTCGCCCGCAGCGGAACGCTACGAGGCCTAGCCCGGCTCTGGACGGTCACGCTCGCCGCCAACCTCATCGGTGGTGCGCTGATCATGTGGATCGTGATCACGGCGCGCCCGGATCTCAAGGCCACCGCCTCCGACGTCGGCCTGCACTACGCCGAGTTGGGCGCGACCGCTGAGAGTTTCGCCTTGGCCGTTCTGGCTGGGGCAGTCATCACGCTGATGACCCGGATGCAGCACGCCAGCGACAATCTGGTCGTGCAGATCGTGCCAGCGATTCTCTTCGGTTCCCTTCTCGCGGGCGGCGAACTGTTCCACTGCGTGCTCGACTCGCTGTTCATGTTCGGCGCGATCTTCGCCGGTGCCGACATCTCCGTGGGCATGTTCGCCGGGGCCTTGGGCTGGTCGCTGCTGGGCAACATGGTGGGCGGGATCGGGCTGGTCACCGCGATCAGGCTGCTCCGGGTGCCGCGTCGCGTGCAGGAGGCCCGGGCACACCCGGACTCCGGCGCCGCCCAATCCTGACAAGGTGAGGGCATGAGCATCCAACGCGTCGTGCCCGTGCTGACCGTTTCCGACATCGCGTCCGCGACAGCTGAGCACGTGGGAGTTCTCGGCCTCGATGTCGTGATGGACCTGGGGTGGGTCGTCACGCTGGCCGATGAATCGGGTCATCAACTCACCCTCGTCACCCGGGACGCGTCCGCGCCGGTGAATCCGAACGTGTCGATCGGACTCGACGACGTCGAGGCAGTGGAGGCGTCGTACCGCAACGCAGTCGAGCAGGACCTTGAGATCGTCCACCCGCTCACCGAGGAGGAGTGGGGTGTCACGCGGTTCTTCTACCGAGATGGCGGCGGTTCGGTGATCAACGTGGTCGCGCACCGCTGAGTCACTCCGCACCGCGCTCGGTGCGATAGGGCAGGCTGGGCAAGGTGACTGAGTCTCGGTCGGCGACATCGTTGCCGTTGCTGCCTGCTGCGGCCTTCATCCTGGTGTGGTCCTCGGGCTATATCGCCGGGCCTGCTGGCGTCGACGCGGTGGCCCCATTCACCCTGCTCGGCGCGCGCTTCACCGTGGCGGCGATCCTGGCGATCGCGCTGGCGCGATGGTTGCGCGGACCGCTGCGGATCGATAAGCGCAACCTGACTCGGGTCTGTGGAGTCGGCCTGATGATGAACGCGCTTCAGTTCGGCCTGATGTACGTCGCCTTCGATGCGGGACTCGGCGCCACCCTCGGCGCCCTCTTTCACTCGCTGAGCCCAGTGCTGACCGCTGTTCTCGCCGGGTTGTTGTTGCGCGAGCGGCTCACCCGGGTTCAGGTCGGCGGGTTCGTGCTGGGTGTCGCGGGAGTGTTGCTGGTGCTCGGCCCGGAGGTCAGCGGGGCTGGCGGCACCCTCGGCGTCACCATGGCGATCCTGAGCGTGCTGACGCTGAGCCTCGGCTCTCTTGGTCAGCGGTGGATCTCCTCTGGGCCGGATCCGTTGTGGGCGGCGGCCATCCAGTTCGCCGTCTCCGCTCCCCCTCTGGTGGCGCTGGCCCTGATCGTGGAGGGCACGGCGTCGGTGACGAAGCCCGCCCAGGGGCTAGGCATCGTGCTCTACTTGGCGGTCGTCAACTCCATCCTCGGACTCCTGCTGCTCGGGACCCTGATGCGGTCCGGCGGTGGCGGTGCCTCATCGAGCGTGTTCTTCCTGATGCCACCGGTGACGGCAGTTCTGGCGTTCTTGTGCTTCGGCGACACCCTGAATCTGCGCGAGCTGACCGGTCTGGTTGTGACAGTCGCGGGAGTTGGAGTCGCGACCCGCAAACGTCGCCTTCGCATTGCTGCTCCGATCTAGCCGAGAAGGAGCCTGCGCAAGGTCAACCATCTAGAACGACTAGTGGCCGATTTCATTTACCGCCGTCGTGCCTAAATTTGTGGCATACGATCACCTCACGGGAGCCGCGGTTCTCGCATGCCACCGGGACCGGCAAGGGGGGACGTCCCATGACGACGACGTCGATTGATGGTCTGCCTGAAGTCGGGCCACAGATCATCTTCGGGATGGACACGCAGGGTTGCTGCACGTTCTCAGTCGGTCCAGGTTTGGCGGGCCAGGGGATTCTCCCTGGCCAGTTGGTCGGAATCAACATGAAGTCGCTCTACACGGACCCCTATGACGTGGCGATGCTTCATCGGGCGCTGGCTGGGGAATCCTTCACCGCACAGAACACCGTGCACGGTCGGCTGCTGCGGACTCGCTTCGAGCCGGTCCACGACGCCAACGGCGAGTTCGAAGGGGTGGTCGGCGTGTCCACCGATATGACGGACTACGTGAAAACTCAAGAGGAACTCAGCCGGTTCAAGGCCCTCGCCGACGATTCACCCACCTACATCGCCATCGCCGACCAGGACGGGAAACTCACTTACGTCAATCCACAATTGGCTGCGCTGGATCTGCCGCTCGCAGATGGCAACCTTCATCAAGCCGTCACTGAGTTGGCTGGATCGGAACTGGCCAACGAACTGCAATCCCGTTTGGTGTCCGGGTCCAGGTGGTCGGGAGACACCACGCTGCCGCTTCCGGCGAGCGACATGGTGCTCAGCGGACAACTCTTTCCCTTATACGACTCCACCGGCACTCACCGACTCGGCGCTGGGTGGATCGCTCAGGACATCACCGACCTTCGTAACGCCGAAGGTGCGCTCCGGGCATCCCACGCGGACCTCGAGCAGTTCCGGGCGCTGGTTGATGCCTCCAGCGACTTCATTGCGATCGCTGGCTTGGACGGATCGATTCGCTACCTCAACCCGGCGGGGCGGCAGTTGGTCGAGATGTCGCTCGACCTCGACGTCACAGCGACCACCATCGAGGACTACCTCACACCTGAGGGTTTCGAATTATCTAAACGGATCGAACAACCGGCGGTCATGGAGCACGGCCGCTGGCAGGGGGAATCCACCTTGAAGAAAGCCAACGGGTCGTCGGTCCCGGTCGAGATTTCGAGTTTCCTGATCCCCGACCCGCACACCGGGGCACCGAGTGCGTTGGCCACCGTGCAACGCGACATCGAGGAGCGCCTCGCCGCCTCGCAGGCGCAGGAGGAGTTCGTCGCCCTCGTCGCTCACGAGCTACGCACGCCGCTCGCTTCGGTCAAGGGGTACGTCGAGATCGCCAGCGAGTCCCTGGAGTCTCACCCCGATCCCGTCCAGCTCGCCGCGCATCTGAAAGTAGCGACGCGCAACATCGTCCGGATCGAGCGACTCGTCGAGCAGATTCTCCGCGTGGCCGGCGAGAACCGGAGACGTCCCGAAGAATTGGCGCGCCTGGATTTCGTCGGCATCGTGGAACAAGCCGTCGAGTCAGCGCGTCCGGGAGTCGAAAGCGCCGGTCTACGTTTCCACTTCGAGGCCTGCCCACCCCTGATCCTGCACCTCGACGAGACCTTCGTCGAGGTGGTGGACAACCTCGTCTCGAACGCGGCGAAGTACACCCCCGCGGGGGGCGAGATCACCGTGACCGTGGCCCGCGACCACAACGTTGCTGAACTCACCGTCACCGACACAGGCCCCGGAATCCCGGCTAGCGACCGCGCCACGATCTTCGACAAGTTCGTCCGCGGCAACCTGGCTAAGCATCAGTCCATCCCTGGCCTCGGCCTCGGTCTGTATCTCACTCGCGCCATCGTGGTGGCCCATCAGGGGGAGATCGCGGTCTACGAGGGACCCTCCGGAGGGACGCGCTTCGTGGTCCGGTTGCCGGTTCCGCCGGAGGACCACTCCACCGTCTGACCCCGACCGCAGCGGTCGCTAGGTTCGCCCCATGGTTGAACAGGGCAGGTACGCCGACGGTCGCACCTATGACCTCCCCCATGGGTGGACTTCACTCGCTGATGGCGTCGCCGAACTTGCCGCCCAGCAGGCCCTCAAGGCACTGGGCACCCGCGACGGTCTCTCCCTGGATCGTGCGGTGACGCTGGTGCGGGCCTACTACGAGCCCGAAGGCACCTTCGCCGGCAACCTGTTCTGTGGCGCGGAACCCCACGACGACCTAGCCATCTCCCCCGCCGACCTGTGGGCCGTTTCGACCCTCGGCATTGAGGTTCCGTCCCTGACCGGCAGGCGACTCCTCGCGGAGGGTCCTAAGCGAACGAACGTGACGCGGCAGTTGCGCAGGATCCACTTCAGCCAATCCGTCACCGATCTGACCCCCGAGGTGCTGGACGCCATGTGGGACCTCCAGGACTGCCTGCGCACGGTCATGTCGAGCGAACAGGACGACTCCGTCTGGTGGATGTTCGCGGCGACGATGTGCGCGCGCAAACGGCCCTTGCTGTTCCCGGTGCGGGACCCGCAGGTGAGCCGTTATCTCAGCGCAGAGGCGACCCTCGATCCGACGAAGGGCCGCCTTGAAGACTTCAGCGAGGCGCTCCAGATCTTCGCCCACCTGATGACCTCGGAGGCGGTTACCGACGGGATCGACGACCTCCGTGCTGCGCTCTCGCAAACGTCGGTTGCGGCCGAAGTCGATCCGACGGATCTGCGCCTGCTTGACGTCGCCCTCTGGATGACGGCCAACTACGACGATCACCGCTGAGGTCGGCCGACCTCTCGCGCAGCCGGTCCGCATCCAGTCTCGAAACTCACAACTGACGCACACGTCCCTGGCAGCGGGCTCATGGGCACAGACGACATTGTCGTCATCACCCGTAGCCCTCTACCTCCCAAGGACCCCTCGTGACCTCGCTCTATGTCGCCCTGGCCGATCTCATCGCGATCGGCGTGCTCTGCTTCGCCGTCTACTACCCCCGTCACCGGCGGCGAGAATTGCTCGTTGCCTTCCTCGGTGTGAACGTCGGGGTGCTCGCCGTTACCACCGCGTTGGTGTCCAGTGACGCCACCCTGGGCCTAGGTCTGGGCCTGTTCGGTGTGCTGTCGATCATCCGTCTTCGCTCCTTCGAGCTCGGACAACACGAGGTGGCCTACTACTTTGCCGCCCTGGCCCTGGGGTTGCTTGGCGGGCTGGGCTCGCTGAACCTGCCGCTCACCACGCTCCTCATGGCGGTCCTCGTGGTGGTGCTCGCCGTGGCCGACAGCCCTCGGCTCTTCTCCCGGGACCACCAACAAATGATGCTTTTAGAGGGCGCCTACACACACGAGCCCACGCTGATCGCCGCACTGGAATCCGTGGTCGGCGGACACGTGCACAAGGTGCTCGTCCAGAAGGTCGACCTTGTCAACGACACCACCCTCGTCGATGTCCGCTGGAGCAGCCGCGTCGACACACTCCTCGGGCAGGACATGGCGCACTTGGCTTCCTCGAGCAGGTCAGCGACCGGCGCCCCGGTGGGCGCATGAGCGCGACAGCCGATCAGCGCGCTGCGGCTCCAGATCATCTGGACCGGCTCGCCACCGCAACCTTGGCCGAAATCACCGAAGGCGCGGCCCTGATGACGCGCACGGACCGCAAGTACGTCGTCCCCGACGTAGCCATGCCCGCACTCGTGGCCTCGCTCGAGGCGCTCGACCCGGGCCTGAAGCTGCTCGAGATCGGTGGACGGCTGCGACACCGCTACCACTCGACGTACTTCGACACCCCGGAGTTGGAGTCGTACTGGCGGGCGGCCCGGAGCCGCCGGCGTCGGTTCAAGGTCCGCACCCGGCACTACGTGGACAGCGACCTGGCCTTCACCGAGGTGAAGGTCCGCGGGCCACGCGGATCCACCGTCAAGTCACGTGTTCCCAACACCAGCCCAGTGAGCTCCCCGTCCGTACCACTGCTGACGCAGGAGGACGAGGTCTTCATCGGGACCGAATTGGCGTGCGCCGGGTTCGCGCACGTCGACGTCCACCACCTCGTTCCGACACTGCGCACCTCCTACCTGCGCAGCACCCTGTGGCTGCCCGGCAGCGGCGCTCGCGTCACCCTCGACGTCGACCTCGCCTGGTCCTTGCCCCGGGAGGACACCGTCAGCAGGGTGCCGGGTCTGGCTGTCGTAGAGACCAAGACCGCCGGAGCCAGTTCCGGGGTTGATCGGGCTCTGTGGTCTCAGGGCCACCGCCCGGTCCGGATCTCGAAGTACGGCACCGGGCTGGCGCTGCTCACGCCCGATCTACCGGCCCATCGGTGGCACCGCGTCCGCACCCGCCACCTCCAACAGCACCTCATCCACCACCAGAACCAGGAACTCCCATGACCTCACCACAGTCTTTCACCCGGGTCCGTCGTCGGGCGGCGGTCGCTGTGGCCACGCTGGCGCTGACCGCCGGCAGTCTCAGCGGCTGCGGCATCGAGTCCTTCGACACGACGACCGTCG
>CBDTZB010000136.1:0-6661 GCA_965364795.1 uncultured Nocardioides sp. | reverse complement strand
CCCACCGCTTCGGCTTGATCGGGGCGCCCGGTGATGGAACGGCGTACGACGAGGGTGCCGTCGGTGGACAGCGCGACCGCGCGCATCCACAGTTCTTCACCGTCCTCGCCTTCGACGACCTCGGCCAGGGCGCCGATCGGCGCCGAGCAGCCCCCCTCGAGCTCGTTGAGGAGGGCGCGTTCTGCGGTGACGGCGGCGCGGGCGAACGGGTCGTCCAGGACGGCCAACTGATCCGCGAGCGGGTCGCCCTCGCGGCACTCGACGGCCAGAGCGCCCTGACCGGGAGCCGGGAGCATCTGGAGCGGGTCAAGGATCTCGGTGATCTCTTTCAGCCAGCCGAGGCGCGACAGGCCGGCGCGAGCCAGGACGACGGCGTCGTACTCGCCGTCACGGACCTTGCCCAGCCGGGTGCCAACGTTGCCGCGTAGTCCCCTGACGTCCAGCCCGAGGCCCAAGGCATGGAGTTGGGAGGCTCTGCGAGGAGAGCCGGTGCCGACGATGCTGCCGGCGGGGAGTTCGGCGAGGGTCAGTCCATCGCGCGCCACGAGTGCGTCGCGGGGGTCCTCACGACCGGGAACTGCCACCAACCGCAGGCCTTCGGCGGGGTAGGTCGGGAGATCCTTGAGCGAGTGGACGGCCACGTCTACCCGTCCGTCGAGCAGCGCCTCGCGCAGGGCTGCCACGAAGACCCCGATGCCTCCGGATTCGGTCAGCGGGGTGCCGATCAGGGCACTGGCGTCACCTTCGGTGGCGATCTCGACGAGTTCGGTGGGTCGCCCCAGGACCTCGCGGATACGAGTGGCGACCATCTCGGACTGGGTGGTGGCCAGCATCGAGCGACGAGTGCCCACCCGGACCGGGGTGGTGTTGGTGTCCGATGGGAAGCCGGTGGTTGACGTCATCACAATCCCTCCGCTCGGGTGACGGCCTCGACTGCGTCGGAGTCCAGAGCGAAGAGCTCGGCCAGCGCGGCTGCGTACGACACCGCGCCTTGTTCGTTGGCCAGCTCCTTGACCCGCACGGTCGGCTCGTGAAGCAACTTGTCGGCGACGCGTCGCACTGTGTGCAACACCTCGGCTCGTGCCGCGGGGTCGAGGTTCGGGAGCCGGCCGTCCAAGCGGGCCATCTCGGCCTCCACGACGCCAGTGGCCATGGAGCGCAACGCCACGACCGTGGGGGTGACGCTGGCCTGGTGGCGCGCGGCCACGAAGGCGCTGACCTCCTGGGTGACGATACGGCGTACCTCGACGACCTCAAGTCCAGCAACGCTCTGGTGCAGGCTGTCGGACAGCTCACTCAGGCCGATCAGGGTGACCCCGGGCAGGGTGGCGACCTCGGGATCAACGTCGTGGGGCAGCGCCACATCGATCATGGCCAGGGGACGTCCGTGCGGTCGAGCGTTCATGATCATCTGACGGGTGATCAGCACCCCTGTCGCGCCGGTGCAGGTGATCACGATGTCGGCGACGGCGAGCTCTTCATCGAGACGTTCCAGAGGCACCGCCCGGGCGGCGTACTCGGCCGCCAGACGGTCTGCTCGCTCAGATGACCGGTTGACGACGCTGATCTCGGCCGCACCCAAGCGGGAGACCGTGGCAGTCGCCAGACCCGCCATGGAGCCGGCCCCTAGGACGACGACGTGCTTGCCGGCCACGGAGCCGATCGCTTCTTCAGAACGCTCCAGGGCGGCGCTGACGAGGGAAGGCGCGACCTGGTCGATGCCCGTCTCCGCGCGGGCCCGCTTTCCGACGCGCAGCGCCTGCTGGAACAGGGCGTTCAGGGCCGACCCGACCGTGCCGAGTTCTTGGCCCAGACGCAGGGCCTCGCGGGTCTGGCCGAGGATCTGCCCCTCGCCCACAGCCATCGAGTCCAACCCCGCAGCCACGTGGAACAGGTGGGAGACGGCGCCGTCGTCGTAGTGCACGTAGAGGTGCGGCAAGAGGTGCTCGGTGGTGGAATCGGCCCGCTCGACCAGCAGCCGCGAGAGGTCCTCGACGCTGCCGTGGAAGCGGTCGACCTCGGTGTAGATCTCGACCCGGTTGCAGGTGGAGATGACGGTGGCCTCGGTGACGTGGGCGAAGGCCGAGGCGTCGGCGATCAGCTTGTGCAACGCACTGCTGTCGAGGGCCACCTGCTCGAGCAGCGCGACCGGAGCGGTGTTGTGGGAGATGCCCACGACCAGGACGCTCATCCGGCGTTCGCCTTCCGCTGCTCGTGGTAGGCCAGGATCTGCAACTCGATGGAGAGATCGACCTTGCGGACATCGACACCGGCAGGGACGGTGAGCACGGCGGGGGCGAAGTTCAAGATGCTGGTGATTCCGCACGCGACCATCCGGTCGGCGACGTCCTGTGCAGCGACGGCGGGGGTGGCGATGACGCCGATCGCGACGGAGTTGTGGGCAACGATCGCTTCAAGGTCGTCGAAGGGGAGTACGTCGATCCCCGCGACCTGCTCCTCGTGCCGGTCGGGGTCAGCGTCCAACAGGGCGACCACCCGGAAGCCACGGCTGCGGAATCCGGAGTAGTTGGCCAGCGCATGGCCAAGATTTCCGATCCCGACGATGACGACGGGCCAGTCCTGGGTGACGCCGATCTCGCGGGCGATCTGGTAGCGGAGGTACTCCACGTCGTACCCGACGCCGCGGGTGCCGTAGCTACCGAGGTAGGAGAGATCCTTGCGGAGTTTGGCGCTGTTGACGCCGGCCGATGTGGCCAGTTCTTCGCTGGAACAGGTCGCGATGCCCGCCTCGGTGAGGGACACCAGGGCGCGCAAATAGATCGGCAGTCGGGCGACCGTCGCCTCGGGGATGTCCCGGGCGCTTTCGCTCGTACTCCGTGCGGTCACTGCTCCACTTCCCAGCCCAACTCCCGTGCAGCCGCCACGGGTCTGAGTCGTGGCCGGGCCGGAGTCGAGCACGCTCACTGTAGAAGTTTGTGAACGGGAGAACAAAACGGCAGACGCCCGGTCCGGCGTTGGGCTACCACATGTGAGATGAGCCACCCGCGCGGGGTGGGGTCAAGTGCGTCCCGCCGTGAGCGCCGTACGCAGGCGCTGCGGGTCCACCCGCCAGAAGTCGTGCTGCTTGCCGTCGACGAAGGTCACCGGAACCTCGTTGGTGAACCGTCGCTGCAGTTCCGGGTCGTCGTCGATCGATTCCTCGTCGTAGGTCTCGCCCAACTCGGCGCACACCTCGGCGATGACCTCACGGGCCACGTCGCACAGGTGGCACCCCGGTCGGCCGTACAGCCGCACTCGTGGCTGGCCCATCACCTCACCTCCCCACGAAGTTCGCCTCGTGGGGACGCGAAGTTCGCCTCGTGGGGACGCGAAGTTCGCCTCGTGGGGCCAAGCGCGACAACAAACCGGCCGTCGGAGACCCCGAAGCCCCATCACGCGAACTTCGGTGCCCCATCAGGCGAACTTCGTGAGTCACTCGAGCAGACCCAGCGCGCGGCGGCGCTCGATCCCGCGCAGCCGACCCTTCTGAACCTTGCCGGTGACGGTGAGCGGCAGTTCTTCGACAATCTCAATACGGGCCGGTTGCTTAAAACGCGCCAGGCGGGTGGCGCAGTGGGCCTTGACCATCTCGGCGGCAACCTCGGGGTCCTGGCCGGGTACGACGACATAAGCCACCACGGCCTCACCTGTCTCGGGGTCCTCGGCACCGATGACCCCGACCTCGCTGACTCCGTCGACCTCCGCGATGACCTCCTCCACCTCGGTCGGATAAACGTTGAAGCCGGAGACGATCACCAGTTCCTTCAGTCGGTCCACCAGGAACAGGTCGCCGGAGGGATCGAGGAACCCGACGTCGCCCGTGGACCACCACCCGTCCTGGTCCGGGCCGTCGTCACCGTCGGGCCAGTAGCCGCTGAAGAGGTTGGCGCCGCGGATCTGGATCTCGCCCGGGTCGTCGTTGACCGGAGTGGCCCCTGACTCGTCGATGAGGCGGAGGTCGATCCCGTCGAGGGCGGCGCCGACCGAGCCACTCTTCAGTTCCGCGGAGCGCAGGGTGCTGGTGACCACGGGAGCGGCCTCGGTGAGGCCGTAGCCCTGCTGCAGGGCGATGCCCGAACGCTCGGTGAAGTCGTCAATGACCGTCGAGGACAGCGGGGCGGAGCCCGACACCATCAATCGGACCGGGCCGAGACGCTCGCGTAACGCCTCGATGTCCTGCCAGTGGGCGAAGACAGCCGGGGCGACCGGCACCACACTGCAGGCCTCGTCCTCGATCAGGTCCAAGGTGCCCTGGGGGTGGAAACGATCGGCCAGCACCAACTTGGCGCGGTGCCGCAACACCCCGCCCAGCACGGCGTTGAGCCCGTAGACGTGGAAGAGCGGCAGAACACCGAGGACGACATCGTCGCCGTGCATCATCGGCGGCTCCAGGGCTGCAACCTGCTCGATGTTCGCCAACAGCGCCCGGTGGCTAAGCATCGCCGCCCGGGGCCGACCGGAGGTGCCGCTGGTGTACAGCAGCGCGGCCAACTTCTCGGGGTCCGGCAGCGGCGGGATCTCTCGCGCCTGGTCGGCCCGCAACTGGTCGTAGGATTTCTCCCCGGGCAACAAGGTGGTCCCGATCGTCACAACTCTTGGGCTGATCGCGCGTTCCAGCAGGTCCGCGTCCAGCTCGTCGGTCTCTCCGGCCAGCGCCCGGTTCAGCAGAGCCACGCCCTCGCGCATCGTGGCGACCGCGTCGGCGTCCGCGACGACCATCCGGGATCCGGAGTCCGCGATGATCCGGGCCATCTCACCCGCCACACTCTGCGGATTGATGGGTACGGCGATCGCCTGAGCACGCAGTACGGCCAGGTAGGTCGTCACGAACTCCAACCGGTTGCCGACTGCAATCAGCACCCGGTGACCAGCGACGATCCCGTGGTTCCCGAGACCGGTCGCCAACCGAGCGACCTCTGATTCGAGCTCCGACCAGGTCAGGCTCCGTCCCGACGCTTCAACGATCGCCAATTTCTCCGGGCATTCCCGAGCCGCATCAGCGACCAGGTTGGAGACATCCAAGACGGGTGCAAGCATGCGGGGGATCCTACTGCTCGGCACGTTCTCGCGCCGGACCTCGGCACTCTTCGCCGGCGCAACACCCCCGCACCGCGGCCCCACCCGCGCGACGGCGATCTATGGTGGCCCCATGCCCCATGGATCGGACCGCCGACCGCCGCTCAATCTGCAGCAACGATCCGCCTTGGCCGGGGAGGCAGCGGCCGCTGCCACTGAGGTGGAAACGGCTCTTGCAACGCATGCGGATCGCGCTGCTGCGGCCTTCTTCGACGTCGACAACACGGTGATGCAGGGTGCGAGCATCTTCCACCTGGCTCGGGGCCTGCACCGACGTAACTTTTTTACGACCCGAGACATCCTCGGGGCCGCCTGGAAGCAGGCCTACTTCAGGGTCGTCGGCGTGGAAGACCCCGAACACGTGGCCGAGGCGCGCAACTCCGCCCTCAGCTTCATCGCCGGCCACACCGTGGCGGAGCTGGAAGAACTCGGCGAGGAGATCTTTGATGAGGCGATGGCCCACCGGATCTGGCCCGGGACCCGGGCCCTGGCTCAACTCCACCTCGATCAGGGGCAGCGCGTGTGGCTGGTCACCGCCGCCCCGATCGAGATTGCTCAGATCATCGCCCGACGGCTCGGCCTGACCGGTGCCATGGGGACCGTGTCGGAGACCGTTGAGGGCGTCTACACCGGCCAACTGGTCGGCGACATGCTCCACGGACCCGCCAAGGCCGTGGCGGTCACTGCTCTTGCGGAGCGGGAAGGCCTGGACCTGACCGCCTGCTCGGCGTACTCCGACTCCTACAACGACCTGCCCATGCTGAGCATGGTCGGCCATCCCGTGGCCATCAACCCGGACGCGAAGCTCCGCACCCATGCCCGCAAGGAGGGGTGGCAGATCCGGGACTACCGCACCGGCCGCAAGGCCGCCCGCGCCGGACTGCTTGTGGGTGCACTGGCCGGAGCGACCAGTGGATCGGTCGCGGCGGCCGTCGCCCTGCGGGGTCACCGCAAGTCATAGAGCCGCTCCATCGTTGTGATGATTATGTGAGTGTGGTAGCGGCGCCACCTCTACGCGTCTAAGATCACCTTGTCGGAGTCTGTCTGGACTCCAGGGAGGGCGAGGGATGACGCGAGAGCGCCAGTACGACGTGGGCGGACTTCGGTCCCTTCGCGCCGCGGTACTTCGCGCTCTCAACGACCTCGCTCCTCAACCGCTCCCACTCGCCGTTTGCGGCCCGCACTGGGCACTCAGCGGCCGAGAGCAGAGATCGCTGCCGAACGGTCTCCTGTGGTCCGAAGCGCTGCACGGCGACGCCCCACTCGGCGCTCCGTCGCCCTACAACGACTCCGATCAGGCGACCTCGTCTGAGGACGACCACGCCGAGGGCGAGCGGTTGATCGCCCTGGTCGAGTTGGCTCGCGGAGGCGACAGTGAAGCCTTCGGACTGCTTTACGACCACTACCAGGCGTCGGTCTACCGCTTCCTCTACTACCGGACGCGTTCGGTAGTAGTCGCCGAGGACCTGGCCTCCGAGACTTTCTTCCGGGCGCTGCGAAGCATGAACAACTTCCGCTGGCAGGGCAAGGACTTCGGCGCCTGGCTGATGACCATCGCGCGCAACCTGGCCACTGACCACTTCAA
>CBDTZB010000135.1:0-6691 GCA_965364795.1 uncultured Nocardioides sp. | reverse complement strand
AGGGTGACGGGCTCATCCCCGGCTGATCCCGCTGTGCGGGCTTTGGCCCGTACGAGAGACTAGGCCTATGGCACAGACGCGTTTTCTCCCCGACCGAGGCCTCACGGCCCGGATGACCCTGGTCATGTTCTTGCTGGGTGGACTGTTCGTCGTCCTCATCGTCGGGCTGATGGCCGTGGCTGGCAACAGCGGGTACGGCGCTCTGATTCCCCTGATCGGGCTCGCGGGAATCGGCGTGGCGGTCTTCCAGTGGTACACCTCCGACAAGGTCGCGATGAAGGCCATGCGGGCTCGTGAGGTCACCCCGGAGGAAGCCCCAGAACTCCA
Source organism: uncultured Nocardioides sp. (assembly GCA_965364795.1). Lineage (GTDB taxonomy): Bacteria > Actinomycetota > Actinomycetes > Propionibacteriales > Nocardioidaceae > Nocardioides. Next base: position 6,364 of record CBDTZB010000135.1, on the reverse strand, counting down.
CGGCATGATCGACCGCCTGTGCGCGCTGGCCGACATGCCCAAACCGCGCGTGGGTGTCTCCGACTCCCGGATCCCGAACGCCTTCGCGACCGGACGGTCACCCGAACGCTCGGTAGTGTGCGTCACGACGGGCCTGCTGCAGACACTCAACGTTGAGGAGCTCGAAGGCGTCCTGGCTCATGAGCTCTCCCACGTCGCTCACCGCGACGTGCTAGTGATGACCGTGGCGTCCTCGGCCGGCATCTTGGCCGGGATGCTCACCTCGGGAGCGAGGTACGGCGCCTACGGCAGCATGTTCGGTGGCGGCCGACGCAACAGCAGTAACAACAACGGATTGCCGATCTGGCTGGTGGTGCTGCTGATCAGTGTGGTGGTCTACGCCGTCAGTTTCGTGCTCCTCAAGGTGCTCTCGCGCTACCGCGAGTTGGCTGCGGACCGCGCTGGCGCCCACCTGACCATGAAGCCGGAAGCTCTCGCCTCGGCTCTGCAGAAGATCACCGGGGAAATGAACGCCATCCCCACCCAGGACCTGCGTGCCTCGCAAGCGATGAATGCGTTCTTCATCGCCCCCGCAATCAAGGGCGTCTCGCTCAGGACGCTCACCGCCACCCACCCGCCCCTCGAGCAGCGCCTGGAGCAGCTGGCCAAGATCTCCGCCGAACTCGGTCGGCCCGCGAACTGATGAAGCTCTGGGACGTCATTGCTGGCCGTAGCCGGCCCAAAGCGCCGAACCTCGACTCGCTGTTCTTGGTGCCGAGCGCGGCCATCACTCTGCAAACGACGCTCGGTCTGCACCCGACCGGGGACGGATCGGTCTGTTACCGCGGTTCGACCGGCTCAGGCTTCGCGTCGACCGAACGCGACGCTGTGGACCTGCTGCGTGCAGATCCCGAAGCTCCCGAGGTTCGTCTGAGCACGGACGGCTACGGCTTCTCCTGGCTGGAGATCGATCGCGAGCCGGGCGCCGACGTGGGCGGGCTGTGCACCGGCCTGCACAGCGTCAACACAGGCCTTGAAGCAGCGGGCTACGGCTCCGCACTGCTTTGCACGGTGGTCACCTTCGAAGGGGCCGGACGGCACGTGGGGCTTGTCTATCTCTACAAGCAGGGGACCTTCTACGCCTACTGCCCCGTAGGTGAGCCCGGAGACGCACAGCGCGAGCAGCGACGCGACAATCTCCTGGAAATCCAGATCCGTGACGCCCTTGCAGCCGAACTCCCCATGGAGCCCCAGATGAGTCGCTGGCTTGCCCTGTGGGGAGCACCTGGTCTTTAGGTAGGACGCGCGCGGCCACCAGTTCGTCTCAGCCGGGCAACGTGATGGCGCGTTCGGCGGTGCCAAGGATCGAGGGTCGGTAGTCTCCCGCTCGACGCTGCCGCACCGGCAGAGTCGCATCACAATCCCAACATTCTTTTCACGTTCGGAAAGGGGCTCTCGTGGACGCTGTTCCGTCGCGCGTCGCCGTCATCGACGGTTACGGGGTCCTCGCCGACGACGACAGAGTCGAGTTGCGGGAATTGGTCGAGCTCGCAGCCCAGATCTGCGGAACGCCGATGGCAACCCTGAGCATCTTCTCCGAGACTCAGCAGCATCACCTTGCCTCTTACGGCTTCGAGGGGGTCGTGGCCCCGATAGGTGACTCCGTCTGTCTGTCCCTCAGCGAGGACCCGCGGCCGGCGATGCTGATCGATGCTCGGGAGGACCCCCGTCTGGTCGACAACCCGTTCATCGTGGCCGGAGAGAACGGAATCAAACTGTTCGCGACTGAGCACCTCACGACTCCGGGTGGCGTCACGTTCGGTTCGCTGTGTGTCGCAGATGTCGAGCGGCGCAGCCTTTCGTCCGAGCAGCTTCGAGGACTGACCCTGCTGGCTGCCCGGGTGGTGGACGCGCTCGAGTATCACGTGCGCAACCGCGAACTCGCCTCGAGTCTGGATGAGATGGCCGAGCTGCGGGACGGCCTCGAGGCATCCAACAAACGGTTGCAGGACTTTGCCGCGCAGGTCAGTCACGACCTGAAAACACCCCTGACCAGTATTGGACTCTCTCTAGACCTGGTCCTGGAACAACTGGTCTCAGCCGATGTCGAGGACGATGCGCTCTGGCTGCTCGAGCGCGCGATCCGGGGCACCAAGAGGATGGGCGGGTTCATCGACCGCAATCTCGAGTTCGCCGCCATCACCGGGGGGATGCGCACCCTCAACGTCGACCTGAGAGTCGTTCTGGACGGCGTACTCAACGACCTCGAAGAGGTTGTTGCTGGTGTTGAGTTGACGGTCGAGTCGTTGCCGGTGGTCGAGGTGGACCCGATCCATATCCGCTCGGTCTTCCAGAACCTCGTGCACAACGCGGTGAAGTACCGCGACCCCCAACGTGCGCTGACCATCGTCGTTCGCTCCCAAAAGAGCGAGCACGGATGGCGGATTGAGATCGAGGACAACGGCTCGGGGTTGGCTGAAGCCGACCAAGTCAGGGTCTTCGAACCCCACGCCAGGGCGCACGAGGGCGTGGCCGGGAGCGGTCTTGGCCTCGACACCTGCCGCCGCCTGGTTGAGGCTCACGGGGGCTCCATCGGGCTCGAGGCAGCCCCCGAGCACGGCATCGTCGCGTGGTTCGAACTGCCTGACTGAAGCGGTCGACGGACGCGGAACACGGGGGCCGCAGTTGAGCGACGGCCCGCAGATCAGTCCCGGTGCGACTTGCCCGGCAACGCGAGCATCCGCTCGAGGGCGACCAATGCCTCACGCTCGGTCTCATCGTCCACATCGATGCGGTTGACCACCGTGCCCGCGACCAAGGACTCCAGAGCCCACACGAAATGGGGCAGGTCGATGCGGTTCATGGTGGAGCAGTAGCACACGTTGCGGTCCAGGAACGCGATGTTCTTGTCAGGGTGGGCGTCGGCAAGGCGCTTGACCAGGTTCAGTTCGGTGCCGATGGCCCAACTGGAGCCTGCGGGAGCGGCTTCGATCGTTTGGATGATGAACTCTGTCGAGCCCACCAGATCGGCCTTGAGGACAACCTCGTGGGTGCACTCGGGGTGCACGAGGATGGAGATGTCCGGGTTGTTGGCCCGCAGGGTGTCGATGACCTCGGTCGAGAAACGGCCGTGCACCGAGCAGTGGCCCTTCCAGAGGATCACGCGCGCCTCTTGGAGTTCTTCGGTGGTCAGGCCCCCGTTGGGCAGATGGGGGTTCCAGACCACGCAGTCATCCAGGGCCATCCCCATCTTGAGGACGGCGGTGTTGCGTCCCAAGTGCTGGTCGGGGAAGAACAGCACCTTGCCGTCGCCGGCCGGCCGCTGGTCGAACGCCCACTCAAGGGCGACGTCGGCGTTGGACGAGGTGCACACGACGCCCCCGTTGCGCCCACAGAACGCCTTGATGTCCGCGCTGGAGTTCATGTAGGTGACCGGAATGACTGCTTCCTGGACACCTGCGGCTGCCAAGGCGTCCCAGGCGGCCTCCACCTGAGGCAGCCGTGCCATGTCGGCCATGGAGCAGCCAGCGGCGAGGTCGGGAAGGATCACCTGCTGCTCCGGACCGGTGAGGATGTCGGCGGACTCCGCCATGAAGTGCACGCCGCAGAAGACGATGAACTCGGCCTCGGGGCGGGCTGCCGCCTCCCGGGCCAACTTGAAGGAGTCGCCGGTGACGTCCGCAAAGGCGATGACCTCGTCGCGTTGGTAGTGGTGACCCAGGACGAACAGACGCTCGCCGAGCGCCTCCTTGGCGGCGACGGCCCGCGCGACCAGGTCCGGGTCCGATGCGGCGGGCAGGTCCCCAGGACACTCCACGCCTCGCTCCGAGCCCAGATCCTTACCGCGGCCGAGGGGCAGGAGAGGTAGATCGACGGTAGTCATGACCCCATTGTGCCAAGTCGCCGGCGATCTTGCCGGAGTGACCGTCTGGTCGACGCGCCCCTACCCGGATCCGGGCGGAAGACGCCCGAGCGACCCGACGTCGCCGAGCAGGTGCGGGCACCGCAAGGATGGGGCCATGCGCGTTCTCATCGCCCCCGACAAGTTCGCCGGCACCCTCACCGCAGTGGAGGCAGCCGCCGCCATCGCCGAGGGGTGGGCTCGCCGCGCCCCTGACGACGAGGTGGACCTGGCACCGATGGCGGACGGCGGGCCTGGCTTCGTCGATGTGCTGCACGCCGCACGGGGCGGGTCGTTGATGGCCACCACGGTCCGAGGGCCGCACGGGGAGGAGGTGCCCGCGACGTTCCTGGTCGACGGCGACACCGCCTACATCGAAAGCGCCCAGGCCTGCGGTCTGCAGCTGGTCCACGCAGGGGACGACCCTGAAGGGGCCAGCACGTTCGGGGTGGGCCAGTTGATCGCGGCCGCCACCGAAGCTGGGGTGTCCAGGGTGGTGGTCGGTCTCGGTGGTAGCGCCACGACCGATGGCGGTGCCGGGATGCTGGCGGCCCTCGGCGCCACGGCCGACCGCCCCATTGATCGTGGTCCCGCTGGTGTTGGCGGAGTCAGCACGGTTGACTTGGCGCCCGCTCGGCAGCGTCTGAGCGGGGTGCAGCTCATCGCCGCGACCGATGTGAACAGCCCGTTGACGGGTCTGTTCGGCGCGGCCAAGACCTTCGGGCCGCAGAAGGGGATCACCGAGGAGCGCATCGGAGCGGTCGACAAGTCACTGGAGGAGTTCGCGATCGCCACGGATCGTCGGCTGTCGCTCGAACCCGGTGCCGGTGCCGCTGGCGGACTGGGCTTCGGGCTGCTGCTGCTCGGAGCGCAGCGGGCGGCTGGCATCGATCTGGTTGCTCAGGCTGTGAATCTCCGGCTGCGAGCAGCCGCCGCAGATCTGATTATCACAGGGGAAGGAGCCTTCGACTTCTCGAGCCGGGCGGGCAAGGTCCCCTTCGGTGTCGCGGCCATCGCCACCGAAGCGATCCGGCCCTGTGTGGTGCTCGCGGGGCAGGTCCTGGTGGGTTCCCGGGAGATGCGGGCACTGGGGATCGAGTCGGCGTACTCGATGGTGGAACTGGTGGGCGAGCAACGGGCGCTGGAGGACCCAGCGGAGTCCTTGGCCCTGGTCGCCGCTCGTGTTGCGCGCACCTGGTCCCGCTGAGAACAGACTGGTGAGGGAATATCCAGGGGTGTGCGACCATTGAGGTGTACGTAGTCGGTTTTTTCTTGGAGCCGGCGCACCAATGAACTTCTCACCAATACCTACCTGGGAGCAATGCATATGACCGAGCAGGTGGAGACCACCGAAGAGCGCCGGACCGACCAGATCAACCTCAGTTCGGTCGCCGCCGCGAAGGTGAAGAGCCTTCTCGAACAAGAGGGCCGCGACGACCTTCAGTTGCGTATCTCCGTGCAGCCTGGCGGTTGCAGCGGACTTCGCTACCAACTCTTCTTCGACGAGCGCACCCTCGACGGTGACGTCGTGACCGACTTCGACAACGTCTCTGTCGTGGTGGACCGGATGAGCGTCCCCTACCTCAACGGCGCGCAGATCGACTTCGTCGACAGCATCGAGAAGCAGGGTTTCACCATCGACAACCCCAACGCCACTGGTTCGTGCGCGTGTGGAGACAGCTTCAACTGATCGCAAACGCGCCAGCGGATGTGATCGTTGGTGGTTGAGCAGCGACCACGGCCGAGGTACGAGGCCGTTGCGGAGCGTGTCGAAACCTCGTGAGTCGATCACCCAACTGAACCACAACGAAGCCCCCACCGGACACCGGTGGGGGCTTCGTCACGTTCGCGTGGAGCGCTAGCGATTATTCTAGGTACAGCGCGGCGGCCAAACGAGCGGCCGCGTCCGACACCCGGATGTCGCGCTTGCCGACCTCGGTGGGGTAGTCCTCGAAGTGGATACTTGGTGCAGGCTGAACCGCTGCACGCGCGGCGCGTTCGAGGCGACCCTGCAGGTTTCGCCCCACAGCTTCGCAGTCGGAGGTCATCTGGGCCTGGGTGGCGGCGTCGTCGTAAGCGAGACGGGGGTTCATGGAGTACGTCATGTTGTCGACGCTAGGGGCTACCGGGAAGTAGAAAAAGGAGTACTCGTGGGTAGTGTTCTGTGACATGCCTGATACTTCTGCTCCGAGTCCTCTGCTGATTGCTGGATCGATCGCCACTGACCACCTGATGACGTTCGGAGGGAAGTTCGCCGATTCGTTGGTCGTCGAGCAGCTCGACAAGTTGTCGGTCTCGTTCTTGGTCAACAACCTCGAGATTCGTCGCGGGGGAGTCGCGCCCAACATCTGTTTCGGCTTGGGCCGCCTCGGACTGCGACCGGTTCTGGTGGGCTCGGCCGGCGAGGACTTCGCCGACTACCGCTCCTGGTTGGAGCGTCACAACGTCGACTGCGACTCGGTGCACATCTCCGAGGATCTGCAC
>CBDTZB010000134.1:0-6694 GCA_965364795.1 uncultured Nocardioides sp. | reverse complement strand
GGCCAGCGACCGGTTCAACAGTTCGCTGAGGTGGAAGACGGTTTGGCGCTCACCTCGGAGCAGCACAGGGAACTTCTCGAACGCCTTCCAGTGGCGCGGTGAGTAGGCCTGGTCCGGCTTCGGCACGACGTACGGCGCCGAGCGTTGGAAGATGGTCAGCGAGGCGACCTCGTCGACGATGCCGGGCACGAACTGAATTGCGCTGGCACCGGTGCCGATCACGGCCACCTTCTTGCCCGCCAGGTCGACATCGTGGCGCCACTGGGCGGAGTGGAAGGCCGGCCCGCTGAAGGACTCGGCGCCGGGGACGTTGGGGATGATGGGGTTCGAGAGCTGGCCCACCGCTGGGATCACCAGATCGGCGTCGTACGTCGTGCCGTCGGTGGCGGTGAGTCGCCAGTCGCCGGTGGCCTCGTCGTAAACGCAGGTGGCCACCTCAACCCCGGTCTGCACGCACTCGAGAAGGCCCTCTTTCTCGGCCGCCTCGCGCAGGTAGCTGAGAATGTCGGGTTGCTTGGAGTAGCGACGCTTCCAGGCGGGGTTGGTGGCCCACGACCACGAGTAGAGCGGCGAGGGCACGTCGCACGCAGCGCCGGGGTAGGTGTTGTCGCGCCAGACGCCGCCCACCTCATCGGCCCGCTCGAGCACGACGATGTCGGTGACCCCCTGTTCCTTGAGGGCCCGAACAGCGCCCAGGCCTCCGAATCCGGCTCCGATGATGACTACACGTGGGCTCACCTGGCCGAATCTATCGGTATCGCTAAGACCCGTCCTCGAAGTACCGACCCGTGGTCGACGCGTCGTGGCGGGTTCCGAGGCAGTGGCTCTGACAGGATCGAGCTGTTCCTCTCACCTCGACGTCCCAGGAGCCTCCCCATGACGCACACCGCCAACGGCGTGAACGAGAAGTCCCTGGCGGGGCTTCGCCGCTGGAATCTCGGACTCACCGTCTTGCACTCGCTGCAGGCCATCGCAGTGTTAGTGCTGGCCACCGACTTCGCAATCACCGTCACGACCAGCCTCCCGACTGGTCCCCCGGGCACGGCACCCGAAGCGCCTGAAGGGTTCTTCGACGTCCGGATCTCGGCAGCGATCGCGGTGTTCCTCTTCCTTGCCGCGCTGGACCACCTGATTACGGCCACGGTGGCCCGAGAACGCTATGAGCGTGACCTGGCACGCGGGATCAACATCTTCCGTTGGGTCGAGTACTCCTTCAGCGCGACGCTGATGATCGTGCTCATTGCCTTCTACAACGGGATCACCGGGCTCAGTGCCCTGATCGCGATCATCGGCGCCAACGTCTCGATGATCCTCTTCGGCTGGCTGCAGGAAGCGATGAACCCGCCGGGGCGTCAGCGCACCACCATGCTTCCGTTCTGGTTCGGCACCATCGCGGGGGCGGCGCCGTGGATCGCGATCGGCTACAACCTCTTCGCCGCCGACGAGGTGCCCGGCTTCGTGTTCGGCATCTTCGTGTCGCTGTTCATCTTCTTCTCGAGCTTCGCGATCAACCAGTGGCTGCAGTACCGCAGGATCGGCCCCTGGACGGACTACGCCTACGGCGAGAAGGTCTACCTGATTCTCAGCCTCGTGGCGAAGTCAGCCCTGGCCTGGCAGATCTTCGGTGGTTCGCTCGCCGGCTGAAACTCAGGTGATGGTCATCCCGCCATCGACCGGGAGCGTCTGACCGGTGATGTAGCCCGAGGCGGCCGCCGATAGGAAAACCACGGTGGCCGCCAACTCGGCAGGATCTCCCTTGCGCGCCATCGGGATGCGCGCGCCCATGGCGTCGAGGTAACCCTCGGGGTACTGCTCGGTCATCTCTGAGGTGAAGAAGCCTGGGGCGATCGCGTTGACCCGAATGCCCTTGCGGCCGGTCCACTGCTGAGCCAGATCGCGGGTGAGTCCGATAAGCCCGGCCTTGGAGGCGGCGTACGCCGCTTGGGGGAGACCAGCGGTCGTGAGGCCGAGGACCGAGGAGATGTTGATGATCGAAGACCCGGGCGTCATGACGCGGCCACAGGCCTGCGCCATCCAGTAGCAGCCGTTCAGGTTCACATCGATGACGCTGCGGAACTGTTCCGGGGTCTCGTGCGTGGCTGGGACCGCGGTCCCGATGCCAGCGTTGTTGACCAGGATGTCGACACGACCGAACTCCTCCATCGCCGCTGCGACGAGGGCCGAGCAGGAGTCGGGGTCGGCCACATCGGTGCCCACCGCGAGAGCGCGTCTGCCGGTGCCCTCGACCAGGGCTGCGGTCTCCGCCAGCCGGTCGACCCGACGGGCGCCGAGGACGACATCCGCTCCGGCCTCGGCGAGTCCCTGGGCGAACGCGACCCCGAGTCCGCTCGAGGCGCCCGTCACGATCGCCACTTTCCCGTCCAACCGGAACATCTCATCGACTGTCATGTCGAACACACTAAAGGGCGAGGTCGATGAAGCGTAGGGTCCCTCGCATGCGGACCGAGATCGACATCCGGAGTCACGGCGTACGGCTTTCGGCATGGCACTACCCGTCCGGTGACGAGTCTCTGACCAACCTCGCGGGACGACCGGTCGTGGTGATGGCCCACGGTTTCGGGGCCACTCGGGACGCAGGTCTGAATCCGTTCGCTGAGCGCTTCCAGGCCGCGGGAGCCGACGTCGTGGTCTTCGACTACCGGGGCTTCGGGACCTCGGATGGTGAACCGCGCCAACGCATCGACCACCGACGGCATCGCGAGGACTACCGGGCGGTGATCCAGTACGTCCGCCAGATGGCCGAGGTGGACCCCGAGCGGGTGGTGCTGTGGGGGAGTTCCTACTCCGGCGGACACGTAGTCGCGGTCGCAGCTGAGGATCCGCGGATCGCGGGGGTGATCTCCCAGGTCGCTGCCATGGATGGACGGGCGGCAGTCCTCGAGATCCTCCGGTACGCCGGCCCGCTCCAACTGCTTCGCCTCACCGGCCATTGCCTGCTCGACATCGGGCGTGCAGCGCTCAGACGTTCGCCGCACACCATCCCGATCGTGGGACCCCCCGGGTCCTTAGCCGCGATCACCTCCGACGACGGCGAGTCGGGCTACTCCTTGATCATGGGCCCGACGTTCGAGAACCAGATGCTCGCCCGAGGCGTCCTGCCGATCCTGACGAATCGTCCCGTTGCTGTCGCCGACCGCCTGCGGATGCCGCTCCTGTTGGTGATCGCGGCGAAGGACACCATCGCGCCGCCTGCGGCTGCGGAGAAGGTCGCCCAACTGGCCAAGGGCGCGGTCCACGTCGAGCGGATGGACATCGGTCACTTTGACGTCTACGAGGGTGAACCGTACGAGAAGTCGGTCACCGCTCAGGTCGCGTTCCTGCGCGAGGCGGTCGCACCGCACCTGTCTCACCGAACTACTGACACAACGACCTGAAAAGGCCCGTTCCTGGCCGATTTCGTGACGATTCGGCTCGTTCACTCAGTAGTTCGGCGGGCAACGGCGCCCCGATCGGGCACGGCGGTGGGCCGGGTCGTCCGCCGAGCGCTATCGTTGCGGCTATGAACACCTCGTCGCTGCTTCTTGCGCAGCCGTACTGATCCACCACCGATCAGTACGGCCACCCCTCCCGTGCGAGGGGTTTTTTCATGTCAGCAGCAGGCAGAGCACAGATTCTTACGGAAGAGGCACCCATGACCGAGCCGACCGGCCCCACCAGCACCGAGGAGCAGGCGACGTACGACGTCGTGGCGACCCAGGAGAAGTGGTTGCCGGTCTGGGAGGAACTTGACCCGTTCCGCGCGGGCAGCGGTCCCGAGGGCGCGGAGAAGAAGTACGCCCTGACGATGTTTCCCTACCCCAGCGGGGACCTGCACATGGGTCACGCCGAGGTGATGGCGCTGCACGACGTGCTGGCCCGCTACTGGTGGCAGAAGGGGCACGACGTCCTGAACCCCATCGGCTGGGACTCCTTCGGACTGCCGGCGGAGAACGCGGCCATCAAGCGCAACGAGAACCCGGCGGTCTTCACCTACGCCAACATCGAGACTCAGGCGGACTCGTTCAAGCGGTACGGCATCTCCTTCGACTGGTCGCGTCGTCTGAACACCTCCGACCCGGAGTACTACCGCTGGACGCAGTGGCTGTTCCTGAAGTTCCGTGAGCAGGGCCTGGCCTACCGCAAGTTCTCCCCGGTGAACTGGTGCCCCAACGACCAGACCGTGCTGGCGAACGAGCAGGTCGTGGCCGGCGCTTGCGAGCGCTGTGGCGCCGAGGTGACCAAGCGTGAGTTGAGCCAGTGGTACTTCAAGATCACCGACTACGCCCAGCGACTGCTGGACGACATGATCCCGCTGGAGGACAGCTGGCCTTCCAAGGTGCTGGCCATGCAGCGCAACTGGATCGGCCGCTCCGAAGGGGCACACGTCGACTTCGTGCTCGTGCCGCCGGTGGTTGAGGAGGCTCGCCAGGGCCGTCTCGAAACCCCCATCCGCGTGTTCACCACCCGTCCCGACACGCTGTTCGGCGCGACCTTCATGGTCGTCGCCGCCGACGCGAAGCTGGCCGCCGAGATCTGCGCGCCCGAGCAGGCCCAGGCGCTCGAGGACTACCGCGCGGAGGTCAAGAAAGCTTCTGACATTGACCGGATGGCCACTGACCGCCCCAAGACCGGGGTGGATCTGGGTGTTCGCGCGATCAACCCGGTCACCGGAGCAGAGATCCCGATCTGGGCCTCCGATTACGTGCTAGCCGACTACGGCACCGGCGCGATCATGGCGGTCCCGGGGCAGGACCAGCGCGACTGGGAGTTCGCGAAAAAGTTCGGCCTCCCGATCGTCCGCACCGTTGAGCCCTCCGGTGGGGTCGAGAGCTTCGAGGCTGATGGCGGGGAGGCGTACGTCGGCACCGGCCCCGCGATCAACTCCGCCAACGACGAGGTATCGGTCGATGGGATGGAGATCGAGGAGGCCAAGGCGGCCATCATCGACTGGCTGGAGACCAAGGGCACCGGCACCCGCACCATCAACTTCCGTCTGCGCGACTGGCTGTTGAGCCGCCAGCGCTACTGGGGTGCACCGATCCCGATCATCCACTGCGAGACCTGCGGCGAGGTCCCGGTCCCGGAGGACCAGCTGCCCGTCGTACTGCCCGACCTGAAGGGCGCAGACCTGAAGCCGAAGGGCGTCTCGCCGCTGGCTGCGGCCGAGGACTGGGTCAACGTCGATTGCCCCTCGTGTGGGGCTCCCGCCAAGCGCGACAGCGACACGATGGACACCTTCGTCGACTCCAGTTGGTACTTCTTCCGCTACTGCTCCCCGCAGTTCACCGACGGTCCGTTCGACCCCGAGGCAGTGCGTGACTGGATGCCGGCCGCGCAGTACGTCGGCGGGGTCGAACACGCGATCCTGCACCTGCTCTACAGCCGCTTCTTCACCAAGGTGCTGCACGACATGGGCATGATCGACTTCACCGAACCCTTCTCGGCGTTGCTGAACCAGGGTGAGGTCATCAACGAGGGCCGGGGGATGAGCAAGTCCCTGGGCAACGGTGTCGATCTGGGCGTCACCATCGACGAGTTCGGTGTCGACGCTGTCCGTCTGACCATGGTCTTCGCGGGGCCGCCCGAGGCCGACATCGACTGGGCCGACATGTCGCCCGGTGGTGCTCTGAAGTTCCTGACCCGTGCCTGGCGACTGTCCGGCGACGTGACCTCAGAGGTGGGAGTCGGCTTCGAGGACGGCGACCTCTCTGTGCGTCGGGCTGTCCACAAGACGGTCCACGAGTGCGAGGGCCTGCTGGAGATCCAGCGGTTCAATGTGGTGGTCGCTCGGACCATGGAACTGGTCAATGTCACCCGGAAGGCCATCGACTCCGGCTGTGGGCCGGCCGATCCTGCGGTGCGTGAGGCGGCGGAAGCCGTCGCGATCCTGCTGTCCCTCGTCGCGCCGTACACAGCGGAGGAGATGTGGGAGCGCCTGGGCCACCAGCCGACCGTCGCCCGTGCCGGATGGCCGGTGGTGGACCCGGCCCTGCTCGTGGAGGAGACCGTCACGGCCATCGTCCAGATCCAGGGCAAGGTCAAGGCGCGCCTCGAGGTGGCCCCTGACATCAGCGAGGCCGACCTGGAAGCGCTGGCCATGGGTGACGAGACCGTGCAGCGGGCCGTCGACGGGCGCGAGATCCGCAAGGTCATCGTGCGCGCGCCGAAGTTGGTCAATATCGTCGTGTGATCGACACGGTGGATGGGACGGGCGCCGCCCGATACTCTTCCCCGCATGCCGATCGCCGTGATTACCGACTCGACCGCCAGCCTCCCTGCGGAGGTGGCGGCCGAGCACGGCATCCGTGTCGTCCCCCTTCAGGTTGTGATCGGCGCCGAGTCCTACGACGAAGGCAGCGAGCACGCCACTCCGGAACGCGTGGCTCAGGCGCTGCGTGAGTACCGCCCGGTCAGCACGTCGCGCCCGGCACCGGCCGCACTGCTGGAGGCCTACGAGGAGGCCGCCGCCCTGGGGGCCCGACAGATCGTGTCGGTGCACCTCTCCGGCGACATGAGTGGCACCTTTGAGGCCGCCCAGTTGGCAGCCCGTGATGCGCCCGTTCGAGTCCGCTGCGTCGACACCCGGCAGGTCGGGGTCGCCACTGGGTACGCCGCCCTGGCAGCGGCCCAAGCGGTCGGTGAAGGACGCTCGCTCGACGATGCCGCTGAGGCCGCCGAGCGGCGGGCTGCGGCG
>CBDTZB010000133.1:0-6695 GCA_965364795.1 uncultured Nocardioides sp. | reverse complement strand
GGAGTTGGCCCTGCTTGCAGAGACAGCGGGCTCCGAGGTGCTCGAGGCGATCTATCTGCGTCGTCAGAAGCCCGATCCCGCTACCTACATCGGACGCGGCAAGGTCGAGGGGTTGGCCGAGATCGTGGCCGCCACCGGCGCCGACACCGTCATCTGCGATGGCGAGTTGGCTCCCAGCCAACTACGTAACCTCGAGGACAAGCTGAAGGTCAAGGTCGTCGACCGGACCGCGCTGATCCTCGACATCTTCGCCCAGCACGCCAAGTCCAAAGAGGGCCAGGCTCAGGTTGAGTTGGCTCAGCTCAGCTACATGAAGCAGCGTCTGCGTGGATGGGGCGGCAGCCTCTCCCGGCAGGCCGGTGGCCGGGTCGGCGCCGACGGTGCCGGTATCGGTGGGCGTGGCCCGGGTGAGACCAAGATCGAAACCGACCGGCGTCGCATCAACGACAAGATCGCCAAACTGCGCCGCGAGTTGAAGCAGATGAAGGGCACCCGTGAGGTCAAGCGCGGCTCGCGCAAGCGGCACCAGATCCCCTCGGTGGCTATCGCGGGTTACACCAACGCGGGCAAGTCTTCGCTACTCAACCGCCTCACCGACGCCGGTGTGCTGGTCGACAACTCCTTGTTCGCCACCCTGGACCCGACCACGCGGCGTACGACCACAGCCGACGGGCGGGTCTACACGATGAGCGACACCGTTGGGTTCGTCCGGCACCTGCCCCACGGCCTGATCGAGGCGTTCCGCTCCACACTCGAGGAGGTCGGCGACTCGGACCTGATCCTGCACGTGGTCGACGGTTCGCACCCCGACCCCGAGGGCCAGATTAAGGCGGTCCGAGAGGTCTTCGCGGAGATCGGAGCCGACAAGGTGCCTGAGCTGATCGTGATCAACAAGGCCGATACTGCGGACCCCATGGTGCTGGCACGCCTGAAGCAGCGCGAGCCGCACTCGGTCGTGGTCAGCGCCAAGACCGGTGCCGGCATTGAGGACGCCCTGGCCCAGGTCGAGGCCGAGCTGCCGCACCCGGACGTCGACTTCCACGCCCTGGTGCCCTACGAGCGCGGGGACCTGGTCAACCGGCTCCACCAGCACGGCGAGATCGACTCGATGGAGCACACCGGTGAGGGCACGATGATCCAAGGCCGCGCCAACGAGGATCTGGCCGCTGAGTTGGCGCCGTACGCCGTCGTCACCAGTAGCGACTGACGCACCGTCCGAGTCTTCCTCACGGTCGGTTCCCAAGCGTTTCGATCAGGTCGTGATGACGCACACCGGCGACCGTCAGGTGGGGTCTAGACCACGGCGCGGGGGAGGGTCATAGTGAGATCTCCAGTGTGGCACAGATCACACATCCAAGGAGGTCGTCGTGAAGAGGAATCGCAACACCTTGCTGCTCTGCGTCGTGATCGCAGCAGTTCTCGGACTAGGCACCGTGGGCAGCGCCAGCGCCGGTGGTCTGAACAGGGCGGTGGTCAAGAAGATCGCCGCTAAGATCATCAAGAAGAAGGCGCCTTCACTGTCGGTCAAGCACGCCAAGACCGCTGACAGTGCTACGGAGGCGGCGACGGCCGACAGACTCGACGGGCTCGACTCCACCGACTTCCTTCCGGCCACGGGTAAGGCCACCGACGCCGACAAGCTCGACGGCAAGGACTCTTCTGAGTTTTTGGAGGGCTGTGACCCGGGAGCTTTGTGGGGGCGGGCCCTCATCAGTGGTGCACAGGTGACGACCACCAGCAACCCGGCGAACTTGAGCGGGTCGGGCGTCTACAGCGCCTACTCGTGTCAGGGTGACGCGGTCGTCGCTCGGAAGGCCTCGACCGGCAACTACAACATCGTCTTTGGAGCCGACGTCGTGGGGAACACTGTCGGGAAGGCTGGACCTCCGCCCGTGGTGAGCGCGATGCTGCCCAACACTGTGGTCACTGGGAACGGTCCGTTCCAGTGCGCAGGCGGGAACCCGCCTCCGCTCTATGAGATCTGCTACACGGTGAGCACCACGAACCTCACGGGAGCCGCGGTAGACGCACCGTTCGTCATCGTTCTCCACTAGGGCACCAGTAGCGGACGAGTGGAGAGTCGGACCTCTCCTCTAGGGTGCTCGGGTGCCTGAATCACCAGCCTCTCCGCCAGTTTCCGACGTGCTGGCGCGCGCCGTCGCCGCCCTCGGGGGAAGTGAGCGATCCGGGCAGGTGGAGATGGCGCAGGCCGTTGCGACCGCGTTCCGCGACGACCAGCATCTGCTCGTCCAGGCCGGCACGGGAACCGGTAAGTCGCTGGCCTACCTGGTGCCCAGCCTGTTGCACAAGAAGCGCGTCGTGATCGCTACGGCGACGCTCGCCCTGCAGAACCAGTTGGTCGAACGCGACGTCCCACGACTCGTTGAGGCCTTGAAGAGTGACGACGTCGCGCCGAACCTGGACACGTCGTACGCCGTGCTCAAGGGACGCTCGAACTACGCCTGCCTACACCGCATCCGGGAAGGCGTGCCGGACGAGCAGGGGGTGCTGGTTGAGGCGCCCCAAGGATCGATGGCCAAAAAGGTCCTGGAGTTGCGTTCGTGGGCCGAGGACGAGGCGAAGCGGTCGGGGAGCGGCGAGCGCGACAGCGCTCCGCGGCACACCGACAAGGAGTGGCGGCAGGTCAGCGTCAACCACCGTGAGTGCCTCGGGGCGACCAAGTGCCCCTTCGCTCAGGAGTGCTTCGCGGAGTTGGCTAAGGAGAAGGCGCAGCGGTCGAAGCTGATCATCACCAACCACTCCCTGTTGGCCATCGATGCCATTGAGGGGGTGCCGATGATCCCGGAGTACGACGCAGTGGTCATCGATGAGGCCCATGAACTGACCGCCCGGGTCACCCAAGCCGCCACTGATGAGTTGTGGGTGGCGGAGATCGAGCGGGCTGCTCGTCGATCTCAACGCCACGTGAACGGCGAAGAGGCAGACGAACTCACCGACGCGGCGGGGGCGTTGCGCGACGCCATCGCCGATGCTCGGCCGGGTCGGTTCGAGTCGATCCCGGAGCAACTAGCGGACGCGTTGGCGCTGGTGCGCGACTCCGCCCGGGCCTGTGTGTCGGCCTATCCCAAGGCCGAGTCCGGCTCTGGCGCCGATGCTGACGGTGACGCTGGTCGGGCCCAAGCGAAGGGCGCGGTGCAGGAGGTCTTCGCGACCACCGAACGAATGGCCGCGGATCTGAACTCCGACGTCCTGTGGCTGACCGAGGGCAGTGACCGGATGCCGCCTCGGCTGTGTGTTGCGCCCTTGCAGGTGTGGGGGCCGATGCGCGACAAGTTGCTCTCGGACAAGACGGTCGTCATGACGTCGGCGACCCTGATGCTGGGCGGCGACTTCGCGGCGGTCGCCTCCAACGTCGGACTCAAGCCCAGCGAGCGTTTGATCGACGGCAGCCCCGTCGCCTCCTCGAACGATGAGGCGCTGCCGTGGGTGGGTCTCGATGTGGGGTCGCCCTTCGACTACAGCCAGCAGGGAATCCTCTACATAGCGCGCCACCTCCCGCCGCCGGGGCGCGACGGGCTGGTGAAGGCTCAGCTGGACGAGATCGTCGAGCTGATCGACGCGGCCGAGGGTCGCACCCTGGGGTTGTTCTCCAGCAGACGCGCCGCGGAGGCGGCAGCCGAGGTGGTTCGTGAGCGGTTGCCCCACCTGACAACCCTCGCTCAGGGCGACGCGCAGCTGCCCGAGCTCGCCAAGCAGTTCGTGGGGGACCCTCACACGATCCTGTTCGGGACGCTGTCGCTGTGGCAGGGTCTCGACGTACCCGGAGACACCTGTCAGCTGGTGCTGATCGACCGGATCCCGTTCCCAAGGCCCGACGACCCGCTAATGAGCGCCCGGCAGAAGGCCGCCGACCAAGCCGGTGGAAACGGCTTCATGCAGGTGGCCGCCACCCACGCCGCCCTCCTCCTCGCACAGGGTGCAGGTCGACTGATCCGGACCACCTCGGACCGCGGCGTCGTCGCCATCCTGGATCCGCGTCTGGCGACCGCTCGCTACGGCAGCTTCCTCAAGGCCAGCCTGCCGCCGATGTGGACCACCACCGACCCCGCCGTGGTGCGCAAGGCCCTGGCCCGGCTGGCCAGCACCGCGAGCTGAGGGGACTGGTCCGGGGTTTCAAGACGGGACTTCGTCCCTCCTCAACCACCGGGAGAAGGGCGCGCTCGGTGGTTGAGGACGGCGCGCTGGCGCCTGTCTCGACACCGGTCCGCTACAGCCGAGCCACGCCATCGAACTTCTTCTTCGGCCCCTTGACGCCGAAGAACGACGCCACGGTAGGGGCCACGTCGATGGTGCGGGCGTGGGCGCTGCTCGAGCGCCGTTTGGGCACGCGGCGGTGGCCCCCTCCGATGAAGAACGGAATCGATCGGGTCGCGGGGTGCCCGTGGTTACCGGGGATCGGGTTGTCGGTGATCGGGTTCGGGTCGCTGAAGCGCCACCCGGCCTTGCAGAAGACGATGACGTCCCCTGCTTCGGGACCGAGTTTGAGCCACTTGTTGGTCCGCGGTTCGGCGCGCAGTACGCCCGGGTGGGTTTTGGCGATCGCCCTGATCCGTTCGATCGCACCGTTCTTCTGCGAGGCGGGTCCGGTCCAGTAGATGAGGTCGGCCCCACCGTTGTCGGCGATCTGAAAGTTGCCGGCTAGCGCGGGGTCGGCTTCGAGCAGCCCGGACAGTGTCACCACCTTGTTGGGGTGGGAGAAGTCCATCGAGTGGTCGGCGAGGACCAGGACCATCGACTTGCGCCAGCGTCCTGAAGACTTCAGCTTCGCGACGAAGTCACCCACCAACCGGTCGGTGTTGCGCAACGCCACCTCACGCGCGAGCCGCAGGCTGGTCCCGGTGAGGTCGCTGTGACCCATCCGGTCGACGTCGCCGAGGTTGACGAACATCAGGTGTGGGTCGAACTCATCCATCATGTCGAAGACCGCGGCCATCGTGGCCTCGTCGGGAGCATGCTCCGAGATAGGGATGATCGGGAACGGCTCCCACCGGTGGGTGGCGCGCTCACCGAAGACGCCGTAGAGGTACTCCTTGCTGAGCACCGTGCCGGTTCGGTAGCCCTTGCGGTTCAGCCGCTCGATGACCGTGTCGACCTTGATGTCGCTGGGCCGGTCCATCGTTCGGATGTCGCCCAGAGCCCGGTCATAGATGGAGTTCGCGGGGACTCCGGTCTTGTCGGGGCGCTTTCCGGTCATCATCATCACGTGGTTCGGGATGGTCTCCATGATCGGCATGGACGACGCCTTGGGGTGGTGCAGTCCGCCTTCACGCAGCGCCCGCAGGTTCGGCATCAGGCCACTGTCGATCTCGCCGGGCAGGCAGCCGTCCACGACCAGGACGTAGGCCCGCTTGCGGTTTCCGCGCAGCTTCCTCTTCGCTGCTGCCGCAGGATCGATCCCGCTGGCGACTGCTGTGGAGAAGACCAAACCAGCGCCCGCGCTCTTTAGGACGGTACGCCGACCCGCGCTGAGGTCGACCTGGCTGCGCTCGAAGGCGTCGGAGGGAAGGTGATCGCACATCAGCGCACCGGTCCTTTCTGGCGGTAGACCCGGGAGGTTCCGCTGGCGGTTGCGTAGGAGGCTTCGTGGGTCAGCGAGGCCTTGCGGTTGGCTCGATCGCCGATGATGAACCAGTCCATCTGGGCGCGCTTGGGGGTGACGTCGAGGATCGAGAAGCCGTGGTCGTCAAAGTTGAGGTACTTGATGTGCGGGTTGTTGGCCTTGACCGCCGTCTCCACACTCAGGCTGCCGGTGCGACGGGGCACCCCCAGGATGTCCTTCAGATTGTTCGAGGTGACGGAGGAGCAGACGAACTCCACACCGGCGGTTTCACCTCGCACGGGGTACGTCGCGGGGTCGTAGGGCAGGTCGCACGCCCAGCCCGAGTGGATGTCCCCGGTGATGAAGACGACGTCCTTGACCTGATGGTCGCGGATGTGTTGAAAGACCTCACGCCGATCGGCGGTGTAGCCGTCCCACTGGTCCACGTTGTAGGGCTGGCCGTCCTCGGGCAGCAGTCCGGCTACGTCGTTGACCGGCTCGACCAACTCTTTGGGCAGCCCCGCGAACGTGACCGGCGAGATCATGACGGGGTTCCCGATGATCTTCCACTGCACGCGTCGTCGATTGATCGAGGTCTTGAGCCAGTTCATCTGCGCTCGCCCGGTGATGGAGCGCGCGGGATCGCTGACCTCGGGGTTGCCGAGCGAGGTCTGTTCGCTGCGGTAGGTGCGCAGGTCCAGCATGCTCAACTCGGCGAGACGGCCGAACCGCAGACGACGGTAGAGGCGGGTGCCGTCCCCGAGTCGCGCCGTACCGTTCATCCGGACCGGCATCCACTCGTCGTACGCGCGATGGGAGCGGGCCCGGCGTTTGGCGTAACTGCCTTCGTTCGGCTGGTGGTTCTCCGCCCCGGTGTCGAAGGAGTCGTTGGTGATCTCGTGGTCGTCCCAGGTGACGATGAAGGCGTACCTCGCGTGGAGGCGCTGAAGGTCCGGGTCCCGCTTGTATTGCTCATGGCGTTGCCGGTAGTCGGCCAGTGACACCATCTCGCGGGCCGGCCGGTGGCGGCGGATGTCGATGTTGTCCTGGGTGTAGCCGTACTGGCCGGGCGCGTACTCGTAGAGGTAGTCGCCGAGGTGGACCACCGCCTGCAGGTCGTTGCGCTGGGCGAGGT
>CBDTZB010000132.1:0-6709 GCA_965364795.1 uncultured Nocardioides sp. | reverse complement strand
ATGAAGCGGAAGCCTCCGGTGGTTGAGGAAGGACGAAGTCCTGTCTCGAAACCCCGCCGGTTGTCGTCAAACGTCCCCTGC
This sequence comes from uncultured Nocardioides sp., assembly GCA_965364795.1. GTDB lineage: Bacteria > Actinomycetota > Actinomycetes > Propionibacteriales > Nocardioidaceae > Nocardioides. The sequence continues at coordinate 6,628 of CBDTZB010000132.1, read as the reverse complement.
CGCAGCCGCTCCTGTCGCAGCCGGTCGAGGTCGACGTCCACGACGGTGCGCCGCGGGCCCTCCGGGAAACGATCGCTCTCCCCGAGCAGATCCCCGCACTCGTAGATCATCGTCTGCCCGTCCCACGACAGGTCGGTGGTCGACTCCCCCTCGCCGGCCGCGGCGAAGAGGTAGGCCGCGTTGCACCGGGCGCTGGCACTGCGCACCATCAGCCGGCGGTCCTCCGCCTTGGCGATCGTGATCGGACTCCCGGAAAGGTTGGCCAGAACCGTGGCACCCGCCAGGGCGGCCTGAGCGCTGGGCGGGATGGGCACCCACATGTCTTCGCAGATCTCGACGTGCAGGTTCAAACCCCGCACGTCTGTGGCACTGAAGATGAGGTCGGGACCGAGCGGCACCGGACCCTGGTCGAGACCGAGGTCGATCGTCCCGCGCAGTTCATCGCCAGGCGCGAACCAGCGGCGCTCGTAGAACTCCCGATAGGTCGGTAGGTAGGACTTGGGCGCCACCCCGAGCACCCGCCCACGGTGGACAACGACCGCAGCGTTGACGATGCGGTTGCCGTGCTCGAGCGGAGCGCCCACCACGAGAACCGGAAGCAGATCTCGGCTGGCCTCGACGAGGTCCGCCAGCGAGCGGCGTACGCCGGCCAGCAGCGTGTCCTGGAGGAACAGGTCATCGATGGCGTAGCCCGTCAACGACAGCTCGGGGAACACCGCCACCGCGACACCGTCCTCATGACAGGCCCGGGCCTGTTCGAGGATGCGTTCGGCGTTGGTCGCGGGGTCGGCGATCGCCACCGGCAGGGTGCAGGCCGCGACCCGGGCGAAACCCTGGGCGTAGGCGGAGTAGAAGTCCACACGCTCAGTCTCGCAGAGCATCTGCGTCGGGTCGCAGACATCGTGGTGGATTCGGTTCACCTGGTGCATCGAATCCACCACGCTCCTGTGTCAGACCTCGTCCTCTAGGGTCAGCCAATGCAGGCATGGCAGCGGGTGGCCCTCGCGATGTTCTCGGTCGGGTGGGGCGCCAACCAGTTCTCCCCCATACTCATCGCCTACCGCGACGAGTTGGGCATGTCGACCCAGACCCGCGCCTTCCTCTTCGGGGTGTACGCCGCGGGTCTCATCCCGGCGCTCTTCCTCGGTGGAGCCGCCTCGGACCGCTGGGGCAGGCGCGCGGTCGTCGTACCACTCGTCGCGCTCTCGCCCATCGCATCGGTGGTGCTAATCGTGGGCAGCGAGTCCACCCTCGGACTGGCCATCGGCCGACTCCTGGCCGGCGTGTGCTCGGGGGTCGTGTTCAGCGCCGCCAGCGCCTGGGTGGCCGAGATGTCCATCAACGACGCACCCGGCACCGGAGCGCGGCGGGCCGCGATCTCCCTCTCCGCAGGCTTCGGTGTGGGACCTCTGGTGGCCGGGCTGATGGCCCAGTTCAGCGACCATCCGTTAACAGTCCCCTACGTCCCGCACATCGTGATCGGGGTGATCGCCCTGGTGCTGATCCTGCCGGCCCCCGGGCCGGCCCCCGAAACCGTCATCCCTCGGGGCCTGCTCCACATCCCAGCCGTCACCCGCACCAAGGGCTTCCTGCTGCTCGTCGCCCCGGTCGCACCCTGGGTGTTCGGCAGCGCGGCGATCTCCTTCGCCTTCCTACCTGGCGAGATCGGCGGATCCCAGACCGGGGCGCTGGCCTTCGCCGGCATCCTCACGGGCCTGACGTTGGGCTTCGGCGTCTTCATCCAGCCCTACGCCCGGCGCCTCGATGACCACCGGCACCTTTTGGCCGGCGACGTGGGACTCATCGCCGCGGCTCTCGGAACGGTCCTCGGCATCGTGGCGCTCAGCACCGATATCCGCTGGATCCTGCTCGCGGCCGGCCCCCTGTTCGGGATCGCCTACGGCACCTGTCTCGTCTCCGGACTCCGGGAGACCGAGCGCCTTTCGGACCCCGCCGAGCGCGGCGCCACCGTCGCGGTCTTCTACGCGATCACCTACTTGGGCTTCGCCGCGCCGTACCTCCTGGGCACGATTGCCGCTGTCGGCCCCGGAGACAGGTTCGCCCTAGGGGTGGCGGGTGTCACGGCCATGCTTTGTCTGGCAGTGGTCACCACCGCACGCAAACGGTCTAGCGTGGGCGCATGAGCGAAGAGACCGCCCCGTACGGCACCGGACCCGCCTCAGCGAAGGCCGCTGCGCCGATCAAACGGATCCGCACCCAACATCTGCGCGAGATGAAGGAGCGCGGCGAGCGTTTCTCCATGCTCACCGCCTACGAGCAGTACGCCGCGGCCACCTTCGACGAGGCCGGCATCGAGGTCCTCTTGGTCGGGGACAGCGCCTCAAACAACGTCTACGGCAACGAGACCTCGTTGCCCGTCACCGTGGACGAACTGCTTCCCCTGACCCGGGCGGTCAGCCGGTCGGTGCAGCGAGCGCTGGTCGTTGGCGACCTACCGTTCGGCTCCTATCAGGCCTCGCCCGAGCAGGCCTACCTCACCGCCGCGCGCTTCATGAAGGAGGGCGGAGCGCACTGCGTGAAGCTCGAGGGCGGCGTCGAGATGGTCCCCCAGATCGAGAAGCTCACCGCTGGCGGCATCCCCGTGATGGCTCACATCGGCTTCACCCCCCAGTCCGAACACGCCTTGGGCGGCTACCGCGTGCAGGGCCGCGGCGAGACCGCCTCCCGAGTGATGACCGACGCCAAGGCCATCGAGGCGGCCGGCGCATTCGCTGTCGTGATGGAGATGGTGCCCGGCGACACGGCTGCTGAGGTCACCGCCGAGTTGACCATCCCCACGATCGGGATCGGGGCCGGCAACCAGTGCGACGGCCAGGTCCTCGTCTGGCAGGACGCCTTCGGCCTGCGAACCGGTCGGATGGCCAAGTTCGTCAAGCAGTACGCCGATCTGCACGGCGTACTCCTGCAGGCCGCGAAGGAGTTCGACCAGGACGTGAAGGCCGGAACGTTCCCCGGCCCCGAACACACCTTCTGATCTTCTGCCGAGTCGGCGCGTTTTGTTGAAGTAGCGCCGACTCGAGCCATTTTCAGCGTCAATTAGCGCCGAGTCAGGGTTTGTTGGGGACCTTGCCGGCGAAACCGGGATCCCAGGTGGGTTGCCAGTCGAAGGCGAAGGCCCCTCCGATGATGACGCCCGCCCAGACCACGGTCGCGATGATGGGAATAGCGATGAGCCGCCTGGGTCGGGTGCTCCACGCTCGCACGCACTCGAGCATGAGGAACAGCCAGAACAGGAGCAGGGCGATCAGGACGTACCACGGCACAATCACCGCGGCATACACGTAGAGGAAGAGCGTGGCCGCCATCAGCCCCATGCCGACGAACGGGACCGGGGAGATCGCCCCAGCGCGGCCGATCTTGCGTCGACGAGCCATCAAGTCCTACTCCGCATCAGGTGCAGGACGGGACTCGTCATTCCATTCAGGGTCGTTGTCCCACTGCTCCGTGCGCTCGGCGGCGATCTCGAGGGCTCGTGAGGCCTCGGCCTCGGTCTCGTAGGGACCGAGGCGGTCCTTGTTAGGACACCCCTCTTCGCCTTCGACCTTCGAATGTGTGAGGCAGTACCAGTACTCAGCCATGGTCCGAAACTACACGCGTCCGATCTCGGACGGCTGGCACCTGTCGGAGCGGTCATCTCGATTTTCAGAAGGTGTCACGTCCACCGTGCCGGGTGGGTGTGGTTAGGGTCGGTCCATGAGCACCCCACGGCGTTCTTCAGCTGTCCGGCTCCACTCTTCCTTCGACCAGCACTGCGGGGGTAACGCATGAGCACGATGTTCGAGGGCTACGAAACCAACGGACTGGCGTATGACGAGATGTTCGACGGCGACAAACTGCGGTCGCCGTACCTCCGCCTGCGCAGCTCGCTGCAGGAGATGACCAAGCCTGACCTGATCAGCCGGGTCGACGCCCTTCAGTCGAGTTACCTCGATCAGGGCATCACCTTCGACATCGGCGGTGAGGAGCGAGCGTTCCCGCTCGACATCCTCCCCCGCGTCATCGAGATGGACACGTGGTCCACGATGGAGCGCGGCGTTCAGCAGCGGGTCAAGGTGCTGGAGATGTTCCTCGAGGATGTCTACGGCGCCGGGGAGATCTTCGACGACGGGGTGATCCCGCGCCGAGTGATCACTACGTCCTCGCACTACCACCGCGAGGCCGCGAACGTCCGCCCCGCCAACGGGGTGCGCGTCCACGTCTCCGGGATCGACCTGATCCGGGACAACGAGGGCGAGTTCCGGGTGCTGGAGGACAACGTGCGGGTGCCTTCGGGGGTGTCCTACGTGATGACCAACCGCCGGGCCATCTCGGCGGCTCTCCCCGAGACGATCGCCCAGCACCGGATCCGTCCGGTCGCCGGCTACCCCCAGCGCCTGCTGGCCGCTCTCCGCGCCGCAGCACCCGCCGGTGTCACCGACCCGACCGTGGTCGTCCTGACTCCTGGCGTCTACAACGGCGCCTACTTCGAGCACGCCCTGTTGGCCCGCACGATGGGTGTCGAGCTCGTTGAAGGCCGCGACCTCGAGTGTCGCCGCGGCCGCGTGATGATGCGTACGACGCAGGGCCTGGCTCCCGTGCACGTGATCTATCGCCGCATCGACGACGAGTTCATCGACCCCGTCCACTTCCGTGCCGACTCGATGCTCGGCTGTCCGGGACTGATCGATGCCGCCAGAGCCGGCAACGTGACGCTGGCCAACGCGGTCGGCAACGGAGTGGCCGACGACAAGCTCGTCTACACCTACATGCCCGACATCATTCGCTACTACCTGAACGAGGAGCCCATCCTCAAGAACGTCGACACCTGGCGGGTGGGCGACGCCGCCGCCCGCGAGGAGGTGCTGGACCGACTGGACGAGCTGGTCCTCAAGCCCGTCGACGGCTCCGGCGGCAAGGGCATCGTGATCGGGCCCCGGGCCACTCGGGCCGAGTTGGACGAGCTGCGCGGCAAGATCCTTGAGGACCCTCGGTCCTGGATCGCACAACCCGTGGTCCAGCTCTCTACGGTCCCGACCTTCGTGGACGGCGAACTCGGCCCCCGCCACGTCGACCTGCGCCCCTTCGCCGTCAACGACGGCAACCGGGTGTGGGTCCTGCCCGGTGGGCTGACCCGCGTTGCCCTGGCCAAAGGCGAGTTGATCGTGAACTCCTCGCGAGGCGGCGGGTCCAAGGACACCTGGGTCCTGGCCGGTCCGTCCGCGGTGGCCGAACCCGAGGATGAGGTGGTAGTCGAGGAAGCTGTTGTCGAGGAGACCCCTCAGGAGATCGAGCACGATCCCGACCCGACTCCCACGGGCTCCACGCCCGAGGCGGGCCCGGTGCTGAGTGACCTGACCAACCAGGACGAGCAACAACAGCAACAGCAACAGCAACACCAGTCCCTGGTCCATGGGCACTCCGCTGGAGAGGCGACGTCATGCTGAGCCGGATCGCCGAGTCGATGTTCTGGATCGGTCGCTACGTCGAGCGCGCCGAGGACACCGCACGCATCCTCGACGTCGAGACCCAACTGCTCATCGAGGACCGCAGCCTGGACGAGGAGTCCGAGTGCCGCGAGTTGCTCTCCATCATGGGTGTCGACAACGTGCCCGACGGCCCGATGGGTCTTCCGCAGATGTTGAACATCCTCGCCTACGACCAGCAGTCGACGGTCTCGATGGCCTCCTCGATCTACGCGGCGCGCGAGAGCGCCCGCCGGGCCCGCGAGACGCTGTCGGTGCCCTTGTGGGAGGTCATCAACACCACCTACCTGGCGATCCCGTCGCGCAGGTTCGAGCAGATGCGTCCGCCGAACGTCTTCCAGTGGGTGCGTGAACGTGCCGCTCTGATCAACGGCACCGCTGAGGCGACGATGACCCGCGACGAGGGCTGGCAGTTCATGATGCTGGGCCGCAGCGTCGAGCGCGCCGATATGACGTCGCGGATGGTGGCCAGCGCGGCCGTGAGCGGTGGCAGCGGTGACACCTGGGCCAGCACCCTGCGGGCCTGCGGCGCCTACGAAGCGTTCCTGCGCACCTACAAGGGAGTCGAGACCGAGCGGGCTGCCGCCGAGTTCCTGCTGCTCGATCGCTTGTTCCCCCGGTCGGTCGTTTTCGCCCTCAACCGTGCCGAGGAGTGCCTGACCAACCTCAACGCCTCGGGTCGGCGCTCGGGCATCCAGGACGAGGCTTTCCGGCTCCTGGGGCGGACCCGTGCCGAGTTGGAGTACCGCAACCTCGCCGAAGTGCTCACCGACCTACCCAACGAGATGGAACGCCTGCAACGCACCTGCGCCTCGGCCACCGAGGCGGTGACCCGGCGCTACTTCTCCGGGTCCGAGTCGCTGACCTGGCAAGGAGTGATCTGATGAGTATCCAGTTGAGGATCAGCCACACGACCACCTTCGAGTACGCCGGCAAGTCTGTGGCGTCGTACAACCAGGCGCGACTGACTCCGGTGACCACCCCGGAGCAGATCGTCGTCTATAGCCGGCTGGAAGTCTCGCCCAAGCCCTGGACCTTCGAGTACCGCGATTACTTCGGATCGCAGGTCACGGCCTTCGAGGTCGTGGACCCCCATGAGTCGATGACGGTCCAAGCCACCTCGACGGTGCAGACCAACCGGACTC
>CBDTZB010000131.1:0-6734 GCA_965364795.1 uncultured Nocardioides sp. | reverse complement strand
GGGACGGGTTCGGCTCCACCGAACTGGCCATCATCATCACCCGCGAGGACGGTACGCCGCCCGGATCGGTCGGCAGAGGACGAGAAGGCGTCGCGGTGTATGACCCTGAGACGGGTCAGGAGTGTGCGGTCGCGGAGTTCGACCAGCACGGTGCTCTCGCCAACGCCGATGAAGCCGTAGGCGAGTTGGTGAACACCCAGGGCGCTGGCTACTTCCAGGGCTACTACAAGGACGAATCCGCCACCGATGACCGGATGCGTGACGGCATCTACTGGTCGGGGGATCTGGCCTACCGGGACAAGGACGACTGGATCTACCTCGCTGGTCGCACCGCCGACTGGATGCGGGTCGACGGTGAGAACCTCGCTGCGGCTCCCATCGAGCGCGTCCTGCAACGCTTGGAATCACTGAGCCGGGTGGCCGTCTACGCCGTCCGGGAAAACCCAGATGACGTCGGGGACCAGGTGATGGCCGCCATGGTTCTGAGGGAAGGGGAGTCCCTGACCGCCGAGGAGTTCGAGACGTTCCTCGCCGAGCAGGCTGACCTGTCGCCCAAGGCGTGGCCTCGCTTCGTCCGGATCGCCAGCGATCTTCCCTCGACGGCCACGAATAAGATCCTTAAGCGTGAACTGATTGCGGAGGGACCCACCGCAGGTCCAGGCACCCTGTGGGTGCGTGAGGAACGCGGGACGGACTACACCCCGGTGTGACCCCGCGACAGACGTTGGAGGACCAGCGCGACGACCTCGTTGGGCGTCCCGCTGACGTCGACGGTGTCGACTTCCTCCCCGTACGCCGCGGGTTCGTACGTCGCCACTTGCGAGTCCAGTAGCGAGGCGGGCATGTAGTGCCCGTTGCGCGAGCCCAGCCGTTCGGCGAGCACGTCGACCGGCGCGGTCAGCATCACGAAGTGTGCATCGGACGCGCCGGCCCGCAGCCGCTCCCGATAGGCGCGTCGCAACGCTGAGCAGGCGCAGACTCCGTCGGGGTGGACGCTTAGCCAGGCTGCGACCGAGTCCAGCCAGGGCCACCGGTCCTCGTCCGTCAGCGGAATCCCGGCGGCCATCTTCGCGACCGAGGCCTCGGAGTGGAGGTCATCCGCATCCAAGAACGGTCTACCGAGGCGGTGGGCGACCTCGCGACCCACCGTGGTCTTGCCCGTCCCCGAGACCCCGCCGATGACGACGGGCCGTGTCACGCGAGCGCCCGGTCGAGGTTCATCGCCGCGCTGATGAGGCTGAGGTGGGTGAAGGCCTGCGGGAAGTTGCCGAGTTGCTCCCCCGAGAGGCCGACCTGCTCGGAGTACAGGCCGAGATGGTTGGCGTAGGTGAACATCTTCTCCAGCGCCAGGCGAGCATCCGTGAGGCGACCGACCCGAGTGAGGGCCTCGACGTACCAGAAGGAGCAGAGGGAGAACGTGCCCTCACCACCCTGCACGCCGTCGGAGGAGGCCTCGACGTTGTAGCGGAACACCAGGCTGTCGGAGACCAGTTTGTCTTCGATCGCGCCGAGGGTGGAGAGGAACCGGGGGTCGTTGGGCGCCACGAACTTCACCAGCGGCATCAACAGCACCCCTGCGTCCAGGGTGGTCGCGCCCTCATGCTGGACGAACGCCCCGGCTTCCCCCACCTCGGGGTTCCAACAGTCGGTGAGAAGGCTCTCGGCGATCTCGTCGCGTACCTGCGCCCACCGGGACAGATCGCCCGGCAGTCCCCGTTGGCGCGCGGTGCGCATCATTCGTTCGACCGCCACCCAACACATCAGGCGCGAGGTGGTGTGTTGGCGCGGCTCGTCGCGGATCTCCCACATGCCGGCGTCGGGGCGGTCCCAGTTGTCCAGGAGCCACTCCAACAGGGCAGTCAGATCGGCCCAGGCGTCGTGGCTGATGCCCGGACCGTACTTGTTGAACAGGTAGACCGAGTCGATGAGCTCGCCGTAGATGTCGAGCTGGAGTTGGTGCACCGCCGCGTTGCCGATGCGCACCGGTTGGCTGTCGCGGTAGCCCCGGAGATGGTCGAGCTCGAGCTCCTCCTCGGGAACGTTGCCGTCGATGTCGTAGAGGACACGCAGCGGCCCCAGGTCGTCCTTGCTGGACTGGGTGGCCTCGCGTTCGCGTTCACTGATCCGCTGCGAGAGCCAGGCCATGAAGGCAGCAGCCTCGTCGGTGAAACCGAGCCGGAGCAGCGCGTAGAGGCTGAACGCCGCGTCACGCACCCACACGAAGCGGTAGTCCCAGTTGCGACCGCCGCCGATGGACTCGGGCAGGCTCGTGGTGGGTGCGGCGATGATGGCGCCAGTGGGTTCATGCGTGAGCAGCTTGAGCGTGATCGCCGACCGGTTGACGGTCTCGCGCCACCGTCCGTCGTACGTCGAATGAGCGAGCCAGGTCTGCCAGAAGGCTACGGTCTGGGCGAAGAGGTCGATCGGTTCGTCAGCATCGTCGACGGCTTCGACCTGTTCCCCGTCCCCGAGCACCCGCAGGACGAACCGCGCCTCCTCGCCGCTCTTCAACTCCAGGTCGGCAGTCACATCGGCGTCGTTGATCGACAGATCGGCGGTGGCGGACAGGTGCAGGCGGACACCGTCACCGCTGAGCAAGATGCCGTCGCCCGACTCTTCGAGGGCGGGCGTGATCCGCCCGTAGTCCGGGCGGGCAGACACCGACATCTTGAGCCGGACGTGGCCGCGGACAGCGACCACGCGGCGCACCAGGCGCTGCTGGTGGAACTCGTCGTGAGGTTGGCGGATGGGCATGAAGTCGTGGACCTCGGCCAATCCCTCCGCGGTGTGTAGGCGGGTGACGAGAATGGCCGAATCCGGGTAGTAGAACTGGCTGGTCTTGGTGGCGCCGTCGACCGGCTCGATCGTCCACGCTCCCGCGGCGGGGTCGAGGATGCCGCCGAAGATGCTGGGGGAGTCGAAGCGCGGGGCGCAGAACCAGTCGATGGTGCCCTCGGAACCCACCAGAGCACAGCTGCGCAGATCTCCGATCAGCCCGTGATCGGAGATGGGGACCCACGGACGTTCGGCGTCGTCAGTCATGTAGGCGCCATCCGCTGCGGGGTAGGTCCAGCGCCGCCTGGGGGCCCCAGGAGCCCGGCTCGTAGGACTGGACGTCGGGCGGATTCTCGAGCACCGGTGCACAGACCTCCCACAGTCGCTCGACCTCGTCGGAGCGGGTGAAGAGGGTCTGATCGCCGCGCAGGACGTCGAGAATTAGCCGTTCATAGGCCAACAGGGGCTCGTCCTCGGGGGTCTGCTCGCCGAGGTCAAGGCGCATTGACCCGTCGGTGAGGAGCATGTCGGGTCCGGGTCGTTTGGCGCGAACGTGGACGGTGATCTGGGCGTCGTCGGTGAGTTCCAGCATCAGGTCGTTGGGTCCCGGATCGCCGTCGAACAAGTCGGTTTCCGGGGTACGGAAGCGCAGAGTGATGGTGCGCCGGGTCGCGGCCATGGACTTGCCGGTGCGCAGGTAGAACGGGACGTCGCGCCAGCGGTCGTTGTCGACGAACGTCTCGATGGCCACGAACGTTTCGACCTGCGAATCGTCGTCGACGTCATCCTCGTCGCGGTAGCCGGTGTATTGGCCGCGGACCACCCTGGCCGGATCAAGGGGGCGCAAGGCGTCGAAAACCGCTGACTTAGCGTCGCGCACGTGCTGTTCGTCGAAGCAGCCCGGGTCCTCGAGGGCCACGAAGCCGAGGATCTGGCACAGGTGGGTGGAGATCATGTCGCGAAGGGCCCCGGTGGACTCATAGAAACTGCCTCGACCCTCCAGACCGAGTTCTTCGGGCACATCGATCTGGACCGACTCGATCGTGTCGCGGTGCCAGGCGGGTTCGAACAACCCGTTGGCGAAGCGCAGGGCGAGGATGTTCTGCACCGCCTCTTTGCCGAGGAAGTGATCGATGCGGAAGATCTGCTTCTCGTCAGCGACGTCGTGCAGCGCCGCGTCGAGGTCGCGGGCTGACTTCAGATCCATGCCGAACGGCTTTTCCACGACCAAGCGGGCCCGCTCGGTCAGCTCCTCACGGCCGAGCATCTCGATGATGCCGATCATGGCGGCGGGAGGCACGGACAGGTACATGAGGCGGCGTACGTCGTCGCCGTCGAACTGCTCCTCGGTCTCACGGACCGCGCGAGCCAGATCCTCACCGTCGTCGGAGTCGGAGACGACGAAGCTGACCCGAGCCAGGACGTCGTCGGCGACGTCCGGGTCGAAGTCATCGAGGCTGTCCTCGAGGGCTTCGCGCATCTCCGCGCGGAACTCCTCATCGGTGCCCGGTGAGTGACGCCCAGTGCCGATGACGGCGTAGTCGGCAGGCAAGCGGCCCGCGGCGGCGAGGCGGTAGAGGCCCGGAAACAACTTGCGCTGGGCCAGGTCGCCACTGGCGCCGAAGAGTACGAGGACGTGCGGGCTGAGGTCTGCGTCGTGGTCGCTCATCTTGGCCAGCCTACGAGCGCCCGCCGACTATTCACGGGTGCCGAACGGTGTTTCACCCCTGGGGGTGAATTACGCCATCAGCAGCGCTGCCAACGTGGCGCCGAGTTCGTACGCCGACTCCAGGGCCGTCTCGTCGACGTCGCCCAAAACATCGAGCACGGGCGCCGACTGGTTCCAGGGCAGGGCCCCGGTGATGGACAGGACTGAGCGGATGGCGCCGCCGGTGTCGTAGCGACCGTGGACGTACAGCGCGAACGGCTTCTTGCTGGGCGAATCGCCACCGCCGGCCGATCCGTCGTCGGCGAGCGAGCCGCCGATCTCTAGGAACAACGAATCGAAGAAGTGCTTGAGCGCCCCAGACATGTAGCCGAAGTTCGCGGGGGTGCCGAGGAGATAACCGTCCGCAGCCATGACGTCGGCCGCGGTGGCTTCGAGAGCCGGCCTGACCACCACCTCTACGCCGTCAATGGCGTCGTCTCGGGCGCCGGCGATCACGGCGTCGGTGAGGGATTGCACCGATGCGGTGGGGGAGTGGTGGACGATCAGCAGTCGGGGCATGTGGTCGTGCTTCCTACCGGTCGCCCTTGCGCAGGATGCTGACGCAGAACGAGGCGTCAGAGCGCCAGGGACGCAGATCGAAGGTGGCGAAGCGTTGCTCAAGAGTCAGATCCAAGCCCACGATCGCCGCATCCAGGTCGCCTGCGCCGAAGTCTCGTTCGGTGCGACACCCAACCATCAGGAACGCGTCCGGGCGTAGGTGGGCGGCAACCCGCTCTAGAGCCGTGGCCCGGTCCGGTGGGGGCACGAAGTCCATCACGTTCCCCACGATAAAGGCGCCGTCGAACGGCTCCGGTTCGCCGTGGGCGGCCAGATCCAACGCGGCCAAATCTGAGACCACCCACGTCGAGTCCGGGTGGTCGGCGCGCGCGGCTTGGATCAACACAGGATCGACATCGGCGCCTACGACCTCGTGACCGAGGGAGGCGAGGAATCCACCGTGACGCCCAGGGCCACACCCCGCGTCCAGCAGTCGGGCTTGGCGTGGCGCGAGGGCATCGACCAGACGTGCCTCCCCTTGGAGATCATCGCCGCGAGCGGCCATCTCCCGGAACCGCTCGGCGTACCCGTGGGAGTGTGATTCGTCGGTGAGCCCTGGCCACGGCGTGGGTTTAGGTGCGCCGGTGTGGGGTGAGTGTCCGGAGTGTTCTGAGGCCTGCATCTCGCCAACCTATCTACCTCTCGGCTGGGTCGACCCTCGACTCAGACCTCGATAGCGACCGTGACGGGCCCGTCGTTGGTCAGCGTCACCTGCATGTGGGTGCGGAAGCGTCCGGATTCCACCGAGACGCCCATCGCTAGCAGCGCCTCCACGACCGCCTGGCACAGCGGCTCGGCGACCTCGGGCCGGGCCGCGGCGACGTAGCTGGGCCGGTTGCCCTTCGCGGTGTCGGCGTAGAGCGTGAACTGGCTGACTACGAGCACCTCGCCGGCGACATCGAGAACTGAACGGTTCATCACGCCCTCGCTGTCGTCGAAGACCCGAAGCTTCGCGATCTTGCCCGCGAGTTTCGCGGCCTGAGCCTCGGTGTCGGCGTGGGTGACACCCACGAGCACGCAGAGGCCTGGTCCGATAGACCCGACCGGGCTTCCGTCGCTGGTGACCGAGGCTGAGCTGACGCGTTGGACGAGGGCACGCATCGCTTCATCGTGCCAGATGACGCACCGTCAGACGCACCTGTGGCCCGACCTCCTGTGGATGGTCGGGCTGCGGGGCTTGGTGGTCAGGGTTCTTGTTCTTCGGGCTGTGGTGGTCGGCGGGTTCCGCGGTGGTCGCGGATCAGATCGAACCCGGTCGGGGTGGTCCACAGGTAGACCCCGGGGTCGAGGACGACGTAGGACCACTTCGAGTGGGTTTTCGCGCGGTGGTGTCGCCGGCACAGCGGCGCCAAATTGCACGAACAGGTCGGACCAGTCCTGTTGTGGGGGACGACGTGGTCGGTGTCGCACGCCTTGGCGTCGCGGGTGCAGTAGGGGAAGACGCAGGTCCCGGCCGTGATCTCGGCCTGCTCTTCGAGGCGTCTGGGGATTTCGTAGGCCTCAACGTGGTGGTGCTGGTCGACGTTGAGGACCGGTCGGACGATCACGGTGGTGTCTGGTTGTCCGCACCAGGTTCGGATCTGTTCGACGGTGATGGGGGTGCGGGTGTTCGCACACCGGGCGACGTTGTCGTGGCCTTGGAGGGCGGCGTCGGTGAGGTGGACGTGGAGCACGACTGAGCGGGGCGCTGGTT
>CBDTZB010000130.1:0-6743 GCA_965364795.1 uncultured Nocardioides sp. | reverse complement strand
CCTACGCGGAGTACCGCAACATCAACATCGGGTGAGCCGCCGAACTCGTCAACGGCACCGTGCTCAAGCCCGGTGAGATCTTCTCGATGAACGACATCGTGGGGGAGCGGACCCGCGAGAACGGCTTCGTCGACGGCTTCATCATCAGCAACGGGATCTTCAAGGAAGACCTGGGCGGCGGGGTGTCCCAGTTGGCGACCACGCTGTTCAACGGCATGTTCTTCGCCGGCCTTAAGGACATCGAGCACAAACCGCACTCCCTCTACATCGACCGTTATCCGGTCGGTCGCGAGGCGACGGTGGCCTTCGGTGCCCTCGACATGCGGTTCCAGAACGACACGCCGTACGGCGTCCTGGTCCAGGCATCGGTCAACCCTGCGTCGCCGGGAGGTCAAGGTGAGCTCAACGTGACGATGTACTCCACCAAGATCTGGGACATCACCACCGACGAGTCCCCACGCCGCAGCTTCACCGAGCCCGGCAGCCGCACCCTGACCACCTCGGACTGCACCCCGAACACCGGCTACGGCGGCTTCACGATCGACGTCTTCCGCTACTTCCGCAAGGCCGGTCAGAGCGAGTTGGAGCGAACCGAGAAGTTCACCACCGTCTACAACCCCTCGGACACGGTGATCTGTAAGAAGGAGTGACGCCGCTTTTGGTGACCCAGGTCATGTCCACGAAATGTGTGATCGCTGGCGGTGATCGTCCTTGCGGGTCATCCTTGGACCACTATGCGCTCTCTTCTCGCCGCCCTCGCGCTCGCCGCGGTCACCATCACCGGTTCACTCTCCGCTCCCGCGAGCGCCGCTCCTACGCTGCCACCGGTGGCAGCGAGTGAGCCTGGGCTGACCTTCCCCACGTCGCCTCAGGGTGATCCCCCAGGGGCCAACAACTGGTCGTGCAAGGTGACCAAGAAGCGTCCGACCCCCGTCATCTTGGTTCACGGCACCTTCGGAGACCGCAAGAACCTACTCGAGCCGCTGTCTGCGTCCATCAAGGGTGCCGGATTCTGCGTCTACTCCCTGGACTACGGCAACCGCGGCACCGGCCCCATCGTGCAGTCAGCCAAGCAGTTGAAGAAGTTCACCAACCGCGTGCTGCGCTCGACCGGGGCGAAGAAGGTGTCGATGGTGGGGCACTCCCAGGGCGGGATGATGCCGCGCTACTACATCAAGTTCCTCGGCGGGAAGAAGAAGGTCGACGACCTCGTCGGGATCGCCCCCTCCAATCACGGCACGGCCCTCATCGGGGGCAGCAACCCGATCTCTGATCTTGCGGTGGGGGTGCTGTGCAAGGCGTGTCTGCAACAGGGCACGGGATCGGCCTTCCTACGGCGGTTGAACCGGAACGATGAGACCCCCGGCAACGTGAGCTACACCCAGATCACCACCCGCTACGACACGGTCGTGGTGCCGCACACCTCTGGCTATCTCGCCCGTGGCGGCAAGGGCCGGACGCCCACCAACGTCACCCTCCAGGATGTCTGCCCGAACGAGTTTGTCGAGCACGTCTTCATCCCGACAAGCTCCGTCACCATCCAGATCACCCTGAACGCGCTGACCCGCAGGGGCCCGGCGAAGCGTTCGTTCCAGCCCGCCTGCTGAGCGATCGCGCTGACGTTCTCGCCCTCAGCCGGGAGCAACCAGGTAGCGATACCGGTGGTGTTCAACGAAACCCAAGGCGTCATAGAGCGCCAGGGCGGGCAGGTTGTCCCTGTTCACTTGGAGGTACGCCGTGCGCGCACCTTGCTCGGCGCCCCACTCCAGAAGTGCCGACATCACCGCGCGTCCCAGTCCTTGACCGCGGTGCTGGGGGTCGACGTGGATGCCGCGGAAGCCGACCCAATCCTCGGCGTAGCCACCGACGCCGCAGGCGGCCTCTTCGCCGTCGAGATGCAGCGCCGCCCGGGTCACCCCGGGGCCTAGCGTCTCCCAATGGATCACGCCGTGTTCAGATCCTCGAGCGGCACGCAAGGCCGAAGCAACTCCGGCGATGCGGAACGAGGTGTCGGCCGGGGTGCCGATCGGATCCTCAGCCACCCAACCGCCGCTCAACAGCCGCTGCTCCTGGTCGGAGTCCGAAAGGACCGCCGCAATCGGACGCTCGTAGGCCGCCAGAACTTGAGTCAGATCGTCGTCGACTCCGGAATCTCTGAAGGCCAGGACCGAGTTGGCGCGACGGACAGCCTCGGTCGAGCTGAGGCGCAACAGCCACTCGCCAAGCGGTCGGGTGTGCAGGTCGGGGAAGAGTTGGCCGGCCCGCACCTGCGCGTCGTACGGATCGATCCGCAGGCGAGGCGAGGGCCGAGGTGGCACGGGCTTGCCGGAGACGATGGTGGCGAGGGGAATGCGCACCGAAGGACCGATCTCCGGCTGGATCACGCAGGCGTCGGCCTCCCAGGCGACGCAGATCCCCAGGAGATCAGTCATCGCTGGCCCGCCGGAGGGCCCGACCTCCCCGACGAGGATCCGACGAACGACGACCCGCTGACCCACCGCGTGCGGCCCGAGTCCGTGTCCGGGGGTTGGGGCATTCGATGCGGTGGACACGGGGTGATACTAGGCTGTGCCAAGCCCGGCCAGCCGGGTCAACCCCAACTCGCGTGACCCTCAGGAGGACCTGGTGACCTACGTCATCGCCCAGCCGTGCGTCGACCTCAAGGACCGTGCGTGCGTCGACGAATGCCCCGTCGACTGCATCTACGAAGGCAAGCGGATGCTCTACATCCACCCCGATGAGTGTGTGGACTGCGGTGCCTGCGAGCCGGTCTGCCCCGTCGAGGCGATCTTCTACGAAGACGACACCCCGGAGGAGTGGAAGGGCTACTACGACGCCAACGTGCACTTCTTCGACGACCTCGGTTCGCCCGGTGGTGCGGCGAAGATGGGCGAGATCGACAAGGATCACCCCCTCGTGGCGGCGCTGCCGCCGCAAGAGCACGACGAGTGACCTCCCCGGAGGCCGCGCCGGCGTCCCCACGTCGGCGCCGGCCCCCCAGGATCCCGGTCTCGCGCCGGTTGCCTGACTTCCCGTGGGACAACCTCACGGCGTACGCCGAACGCGCTCGGGCGCACTCCGGCGGCATTATCGACCTCTCGGTCGGCACCCCTGTCGACCCGACCCCGCAGATCGTCCAGGACGCGCTGCGCGCGGCAACGAACTCTCCGGGCTATCCCACGACCATCGGTCTTCCTGCGACCAGGCAGGCCTGCATCGACTGGCTGGCCCGTCGCGCCGGAGTGACAGGGCTCGGGTTGGATCAGGTCCTCCCGGTGATCGGCTCCAAAGAACTCATCGCTTCCCTGCCGACCCACCTCGGTTTGGGTCCCGAGGACTTGATCGTCTACCCCCAACTGGCCTACCCCACCTACGAGGTCGGGGCTGCTCTGGTGGGGGCCAAAGCCTTGGCCGCGGACTCCCTGACCGCCATCGGACCCGAGATTCCGGCCGTTCTCTGGCTGAACTCCCCGGCCAACCCCAGCGGGAAGGTGCTTCCGATCGCGCACCTACGCAAGGTCGTCGAGTGGTGCCGTGAGCGGGGGACCCTGCTGATCTCGGATGAGTGCTACCTCGAGTGCGCGTGGGATCCGGAGCAGCCACCGATCTCAATCCTGCACCCCGACGTGTGCGGCGGCTCCTTCGACGGGCTCCTGGCCGTGCACTCGCTGTCCAAGCGCTCAAACCTGGCTGGCTACCGCTGCGCGTTCGTGGCGGGTGACACCTCGGTCATCGGCGAACTACTCGCTGTGCGCAAGAACCTCGGTCTGCAGATGCCCGGCCCCCAGCAACTCGCGATGATCGCCGCCCTCGACGATGACGAACACGTCGCAGAGCAGCACGCTCGCTACGTCGCTCGCCGTGGGGTGCTCCGCGCAGCGTTGGAGGGCGCCGGCTTCCGGATCGATCACTCCGAGGCGTCGCTCTACCTCTGGGCCACCCGCGATGA
The DNA here is from genome assembly GCA_965364795.1 of uncultured Nocardioides sp. Taxonomy (GTDB): domain Bacteria; phylum Actinomycetota; class Actinomycetes; order Propionibacteriales; family Nocardioidaceae; genus Nocardioides. The sequence continues at coordinate 2,794 of CBDTZB010000130.1, read as the reverse complement.
GGATTGCTGGACCACCGTCGACTGGCTGGCTGATCGGGGGATCCTCGTGGCGCCGGGCTCGTTCTACGGCGCAGCGGGTGCCCAACACGTGCGGGTCGCCTTCACCGCCACGGATGAGCGGATCGCCGCGGTGGCGGGTCGAACTAGCGCTTGAACAACCGGACGGCAAGTGGTCTAGATCACCTGTTGGTCGCCGGTCGCTTTCTGACGTGGTGCATGCAACAGTCCCTTTCGTGTGTCGTGAGCGCCACGGTGCACGATTAAGGAGACCCATGTCCGCGACGTTCCCCCCGCGCCCTTTCCCGACCACCCGCACCAGGCTCCGCCGCCCGATCGCCAGCGCCATGGCGACGTTGTTGGTTGCCGGGGTCATGTCGGTGCTGGTTGCCGCTCCGGCGGTCGCGGCTGAGTCGATCACGGTGGCTAAGACCGGCGCCGCGAGTGTGCTGGTCGGGGAACCGGTCTCGTTTGGGTTGTCGGCACGCAACGAGGGCGACGAGCCTGAGTACAACCTCTCCTTCCGTGACCAGTTGCCCGAAGGTGTCACCTACACTCCGGGGTCGACCTCACCTGCCTCGGCCGGCGAGCCCTTGGTGATTACCAACGGTTCCCCCGCTCGGCAGACGTTGCTATGGGTGAACATCAGCGACCTGCCGGTCGGAGCCGGGCAGGGCCTTTCTTTCGAAGCAACCTTGGATCCGGCGATCTATCCCGTGGGCGCCACGGTGGAGAACGTCGGCTCTGCCTACGTCAGCAAACTCCCCCGCACGCTGCCGAAGTTCAACGCGAACGGGGTGTACACCACCGGAGCCACTGCCCAGGCCACCTCAGGCGCCGCCAAGACCAAGATCACCGCGATCACGGTCGAAAAGAGCGAGCCCAGCCCTGAGAACGAACTTCCGCGAGGAGTGCACCAGCACAACACGGTCTACACCCTCACCGTCACCAACAACTCCTTGAACAATGACGACGACGTCACGCTTGTCGACTTCATCCCGGCTCAGATGGAGTTCTTGGGCTGCGGCACGGTCGACAACACCTCGGGGGCCGCGGTCGAATACCCCGGAGCCCCGCGCCTGGACGTGTCCACGGCGGACATTCCGGCCTGTGTGTCACCAGCCTCGGTCGAAACGGTCGAAGACCCGAGCGGACTGCCCCCCGGCGTCTACACCCGCGTCGAGTGGAATCTCCCTGACCTGACCCCGGGCGAGGTCGTCGAGGTCAAGTACCGCGCGGGCATCCCGCAACGCGCTAACACCATGACTTTCCCCGGTTCGACGCCTTCGCCGGCCTCCGGCGGACAGACGGCCAACCTGGACAATAACACCGGCGCGCCCACCCGTGAGGGCGGTTCCGAGCAATCCCTGCGTAATGAGGCGCAGGTCAGCGCGACGTACGCCGGGCCGGTGGCACCCACAACGAGTGCCCAGGTCGCCGATACCGATGAGCTCACGGTCACCGCCGAAGACCTCGCGATCCAGAAGTCCGTGACGGCAGGCGTTTTCAAGCAGGGGAACCTGGCGACCTACACGCTGAGCCTCCAGACCGGCGAGTACGCCGACGCCAGCAACATCGTGATCACCGACACCATTCCCGACGGGTTGTGCCCACTAGACGATGTGGCCAACTACGCCGCCGGGGCCCCCGCCGACTGCGCCCCCGGCGCCGGATTTGCCCCCAGCCTGCCCTTCACTTCGGTCGTCGAGAACAACGACGGAACCTTCACGGTCACCTTCGACCCCATTGCGATCTCCGCGAGCGGCACGGCCACGGTGACCTATCAGGCCAAGATGCGTGAGAACTACCGCGAGAACCAGGCCGATGCCGAGCCGACGGTGGCGGGTGACAGTTTCACCAACCGGGTGTCGCTGACCGGTTCGACCACCACCCTGGCTTCAGTCGACGCCCCTGGCGGCGTCGTCACCGCCGGGGTCCTCGACGACTCCTCGGCGACTCTGGTCAGCAACGCGATGACCCTCGATAAGAAGATCCAGGCGAACACGGCCCCCACCTACGCCTGCGGGACAACCGAGGCCTCCTATGCGAACTCCGAGTTCCTCACTGCCGCCCAGACCACCTTCCGCGAGGGCGACAAGGTCTGTTTCTCGCTGGAACTGGACTTCCCGGCCAACGACACCAAGAACCCGGTCCTGACCGACTTCCTCCCTGACAACCTGACCTACGACGTCGGTTCGGCTCAGCCGCTCGCCACCAACGACGTCCCTGTTGTGCTCGATGAAGCCACGCTGAAGTTCACGCTGGGGGCCACCCAGGGCGGCACCGCCCGCTTCGTGGAGCCGGGCAGCAAGTTCCGCTACAGCCTCTCGGGGACAGTGGGGGCAGCACCGCAGACCGCCGCGGACGTGACCGGGAACCTAGCCAAGTTGACGTGGGTCAACACCGCCGGGACGGTCAGTTTCCTCCGCGATCTGGAGGACTTCACCATCGCGCCCCCGCCGCCGTTGTCGCTGGTCAAGTCCGCGAACCGCACCACCTCGGTCTCTCCTGGCACTGATGGCCCGCTTCCCGACGGTGGTACTGGTCTCGCCAAGCGGATCCGCGCCGGCGACGTCGTGGACTTCACCGTCGGCGTGACCAACGACGGCAACGCTGCCGACTTCACCGACGTACCCGCCTTGCGACCCGACGTGTGGGACCGACTCCCGCTGGGCATCACCTGTCTTGACGTGTCAGCGATCAGCGATTCTGGGGTCTGCACGGATCCCGGCGCCGCCACGCACCCCGACTTCACCGACAAGGCCACTCGGTCGGCCATCCGCTGGCAGCGCCCCTC
>CBDTZB010000129.1:0-6744 GCA_965364795.1 uncultured Nocardioides sp. | reverse complement strand
TCAAGGACAGCGCGCCCGGCTTCGACGCGGCCGCTGCCCTCGCGGCGTACGGCGACGACGATGACGACGCCTTCGTGGAAGACGAGCAGTACTGAGCAACCCCCGCTGATCGAGCTTGTCGAGATCACCGATCTCGACAGGTTCGATCAGCGGTAACCACCACTATTCGGAGTACCTCATACGGCTTCGAAGAAACGAGAAGAGCAATGCCCAAGCCCAAGAAGGGCTATCGCCTCGGCGGTAGCGCAGCCCACCAGCGCCTGATCCTCGCGAACCTGGCCACCGCCCTGTTCGAACACGGTCGCATCACGACCACCGAGGCCAAGGCACGCCTGCTGCGTCCCTACGCCGAGAAGATCATCACCAAGGCCGTCAGGGCCCACAACGGTGAGAACCCGGTCCACCAGTACCGCGAGATCCGCAAGGTCATCCGCGACACCACGATCGTCCACGAGCTCGTCACCGAGATCGCCCCGACCTTCGCCGAGCGTCCCGGTGGCTACACCCGGATCACCAAGATCGGTCCCCGCAAGGGCGACAACGCGCCCATGGCCGTGATCGAACTGGTGACCGAGGCCTACACCCCGTCCGCTCCGCGCACCAAGGTGGCTCCGGCTGCTGCAGCACCGGTGGAGGACGCCCCGGCCGACAACGCCGAGGAGACCCCCGCGGTCGAGTCTGACTCGGTCACCGAGGCCGAACCGGCCGCCGACATGGACGCCGAGTCGCCCGAGGCTGCTGAGAACGCTGAGGCAGCTGACGTCGAGTCTGCTGACACCGAGGACAAGGCCTGACCGCACCTCCTAGTTCCATCGTCGAAGGCCCGTCCCGCACTCGTTTGTGTGGGGCGGGCCTTCGTCGAGTCGGCGCGACTTGACGCTGAAAACAGTCCGACCCGGCGCATCTTGTGCAACTAGCGTCGACTCGCGGAGAAAGTTGGCTCGGCGGGCAACCATTGGTGGGGTTCAACTGGTCCTTCAGGACATGATCACCACGCGTTCGTATCTCGGCGAACAGTTCGATCTCGGAGAGGGTGGGTCGGTGCGCGGACGCGAAGCGGATTTCGACGAGTTCGTGATCGCGCGGTCCACCTCGTTGCTCCGGACGGCCTACCTGCTGACCCACGACCACGCCCTGGCGGAAGACCTCCTCCAAACCGTACTGACGAAGGCTTGGTTCGCTTGGGACCGCATCGAGGGACGCCCCGAGCCGTACGTGCGCAAGATGCTCCTCAACACCTACTCGTCCTGGTGGCGACGTAAGTGGAACGGCGAGATGGCTACCGACGAGTTGCCGGAACGGACGCCGACCGCCGATCACAGCGAGATGACGTCGGCTGGTCATGATCTGTGGCGAGCGATGGCCGCGTTGCCTCGACGGCAACGGGCCGTCATCGTGCTGCGCTACTTCGAGGATCTGACCGAGGCCCAGACCGCCGGGATGCTCGAGTGCTCGGTCGGCACCGTCAAGAGCCAGGCCAGCAAAGCTCTGAGCAAGTTGCGGGTCAACCCCGCGTTGGCATTCATGGAGGGTGGGCAGCTGTCATGACAGAACTCAACGAACTTCGTGAGGCGCTCAGCGAACGGGCCGCCCAAGTGTCGGAGTCTGGAGCCGCTACCCGGCCGGGGCAGATTCGGCAGCGCGTGCGCGTCGTACGCCGTCGGCGCCGTGCGGTTGGGGCGGGCTCCGCTGCCGTGCTCCTTGCTGTGGTGGCCGGTGTTGCACTGCTCCCCGATGCGTCGCGGAACCCGACCCCGGACGTGGCCAACAGCCTCGTGGGAGTCACCCCCCCGAGCGAGATGACCTCGCTGGGTTACTCCTTCACCCTGCAACGGGGCGTCGAGGGCGAGACCGACACCGCGATCCTGGACGTGGCGCCCTCCGGGGAGCGGCGGCTGATCTCTTGGGCTACTGAAGGAGAGAACGACACCGTCACGGTTAGTGATGGGGTCTCCAACGAACGCCTCGTCTACCAAAGCAGCGACTTCTCGGATTTCGTGCTGATCCCCGAAGGGGGATCAGGTCGAATCGAGGTGACGTCCGCCGACGGGTCGCGCGTGGGTCTGGCGTCGTACTCGATCGATCTCGACTCGCCACCGCCGGGAGTGAGTAAGGACGGAGTCACCTTCCGGGACGAGGTCGCCGGCAAACGACTGCTCGCGGCTGAGATCGGCGACCTCGGCGTCACCGAACTAACGCTCGAGACCACCAGCCGCGGACCACAGACCGGCACTGCCGTCTTCTGCGCTGGGGCGCCTCGGGGAGCTTTCCTTCATGTCGACCGCGGCGATGCGCAGTACATCGGTGACGAGGCCTGCACCGGCCGTGCTCCTGTCGACGTCGACCCTGGAGTCACAACCCCGACCCGAGCCGGACAGGCGTGGAAGGTCCGGATCTACCTCACCGACGGGGAAGACGGTCCCGTCATAGACGCGGCTGGCGCTCGTATCGGGGTCGCAGCGTACGACGTTCCGCAGAGTGCTGGACCCGCCCCCTGGGACGCGACCTCCACCGGACTGATCGAGTACGGCGGTCACGTTTACCGACAAACGGAGATCCTCGAGGTGCCGGACGGCCGCCAGCGCGCTCGAGTGCCCCTGCCAGAGACCGAGACGCCGACGCTGGTGTTCGGGTACGCCAAGGCGCGATCCGGCATGACGAGATTCAGCCTGCAGGGTGAGTTGAAGGTGCAACGCTTCGAACTCGGCGCGAGCGGCGGGGTCTCCGGTATCGGGCTCGGCCTCTTCAGCGGGCCAGATGTCGCGGTGACGGTCAGCCGGGTTGGTGCCGATGCCAACGCTGGCGCGGCTGTCGCCATCTATGAGCGAGTCGACTGATCCCAAGCGTCGCTAAGGAACCTGGCCGCGTCGTGTCGGGTCAGACCAGCATGCCGCGCGGCGGCGACCAGGGCTTCGGCGGAGGCGGCGACCTTTGCTGACGGGATGGCTGCCGACGCGACGAAGGTCCCCTTCCGGCCCAGGGTCACCACCACACCGTCTGCCTCAAGCTCCTTGTAGGCCCGCGCCACGGTGTTCGCGGCGAGCCCCAACTCTGTCGCCAGCGCGCGGACGGTGGGCAGCTTCTCCCCGGCCTCCAACTGGCCGTCGGCCGCTCGCCGGGCCACCTGAGTGCGCAACTGCTCGAAGGGCGGCACTTCTGAGGCCGGGTCGACCGGGTGGATCTTCATCAGCAGAGCGTACGGCGCCGACGACGTGTGATGAAGTGAGTTCATGGAGCAACACTTCCTCGTGGTCGGCGAGTCCCTGATCGATCGGGTACGCCGCAGCGACGGTCACGAGGAGGATCTGCCCGGGGGGAGCGGGGCGAACACCGCCATCGCGCTGGCTCGGTTGGGTCGCAGCGTGCGGCTCGCCACCTGCTTCGCCCCCGACGACTCCGGCGACCGGTTGGCGCGGCACCTCAGCGCCGACGGAGTGGCGTTGGCCGGCGACCCTGCGGCGATCCCGCGCACATCCTCGGCCCTCGCCGAGATCGGGCCCGATCACGCCGCGACGTACACCTTCGACGTGGAGTGGGCGCTGAACCCGATGACCCCGCTCATCTCCGCGCCGGTCTCGGTGCACGTCACGTCGCTGGCGGCCGTCCTGGAGCCGGGACGCCGCGACACCATCGCACTGGTGGAGAACCTGCGCGGCTCGGCCACCATCACCTACGACATCAACGCGCGGGCCGCAGTGACCGGCGCCGGACCCGAGGTCGTCGAACGCGTGGAGGAGATGGTCGGCCTCTCCGACATCATCAAGGCCTCCGACGAGGACCTCGAGACCCTCTGGCCCCACCTCGATCTCGACGGAGCCGTGTGGTGGCTCCTGTCGTTGGGACCCACCGCCGTGGTGGTGACGAAAGGCGCGAAGGGCGCGGCGTATCGCAACGCTCACCACAGCGGGGAGGTGGTGGCGCCGGAGGTCGAGGCGGTGGACACGATCGGCGCCGGAGACACCTTCTCGGCAGCGCTCCTCGATGCGCTAGCTGCTCAGAACCTCTTGGGTGCCGACCGCAGGGGGGCCCTCGCTGTCGCAGACTCGTCGGTCTGGTCTGCGATGCTTGATTGGGCCGTTCGGGCGGCCGCCGTCACGGTCGGGCGGCCCGGGGCGGACCCACCGCGGCGGGCTGACTTGGGTTAGGCCGACGAAGCAGCATCGTGTCCCTCAGGGCTCACCGATGATCTGGTCGGGAAGGTAGACCCCGGACGGCTGGATGTTGCCGAGCCGCTTACGACGGCCCACCCAGACGATCGGAGTGCCGTCGTTCGCGCGGGTCATCCGGGTACGACGCACTACCTCGGCTCCGGTCCGGGGGATCTCCTCCTCATGGATGAGGAGTCGCGACTCCGGTTTCAACAGGCGCCCCCGTGCCTGTCCCCAGCCCGGGAGAGCATCAACCGGAGGTGTGACCCGACCACGCTGGCGCCAGCGAAGGTTGTCGCCCGTACGTCGCACCGGGATCAACGGCAACCAATGAGCCGGGACCGAGGGGTCGAGTTGGTAGCGCATGGGGGCGGTCCCGTTGGATCCGCCGGTGGCTCCGACGGGGTCTGTGTTCGGACCGACCTCCGACGAACGGTCATGAGCGCGCGCGAAGGCGGACTCCACAATCTCCTCGATGGCCCAACCGACGTTGCTCACCTCGTCGTGGGCCAGCAGGACCCGTTCGAGATCGACGCCCGGCAGGATGTCGGCCGCTGTCGGAGCGATGTAGAGCAGCGGTGCCCGGCCCTCCGCCGCGGCCGAGTCCCCGGTGATCTCGAAGAACCGCCAGGGTCGCGCCCGGTTGGCGGCGTGATCGGCCGCGGCGATCGGGGGTACGTCGACGACCTGGCCGAACGAGTCGGTCACCTGGATCTTCTCGACACTCACCAGATCCCCGAGGTGGGCGGAGACAGGGGCCATGAGCCAGTCGCTGCCGAAGGTGGTGATGAAGCCGCCCACGATGGCTCGGGCAAGGTCGGCGTCGGACCCTTCCAGGTAAGCCATCGACACCTCGTCGTCCTCGAAGGCCCACCAGCGTGCGGCGGGGGTTCCGGGGAACTCGATCCCACTAGCCAACACCTCGTCGACAACCGCGGGTTGTCGGGCCAGGAAGCGTGGAAAGTTCTTGCTCAGCGAGGCGTCGAAGGTGAACCAGTCCGCCCTCCGGCCGTGGTATTCGGCGGCGTTGAGAGTCAGTTGGGGGTCCTCCCGGGCGTGGGTGGTCAGGTGGAACTGATACTCCTGGTGCTCGGGGTCCCACGTCTGCAGTTCCGCGGCGGCGGCGTCGACGGACAACTCGGCCCCCACCTGCTCCGCGAACCGACCCACTACGCCGGCCGCTCGCCCGGCGAGCTTGTGGGTGCCCGCAGCCACGGCCTCGAGAAGCGCCAGGGCGTCGAAACCCTTGGCGCACAGGAGCTGGTCCATCGGCCGGAGGTCGTCGGGGACGGTCAGGGGGAAGTTCTTCCTCAGATCCTCGATCGCCGACTCGGCTGCCCGACCCTCGACCAGCGCCCGGGACAACTGGGCGCTGAGCCGAGCCGACCACATTGCACGACCCGGCCCGTCGAGTCGTGCTTCTCCTTCGATCTGGGGTTCCAACGGCGCCTCGGCGAGTCTGCGAAACTGGCCACGCGGGGCGGCCATGGTGCCTCCCCGGATGTGGGCGACCGCAACAGCGCGGCTGGTGATCGTCAGAGCCACCGGTCGACCTCCGTCCTCGCCTTGGAGCTCACCGACCTGCCATTGCCGGCCGAGGAACCACAACGGGTCAGCGACATCGCAACGCAGAGCCGGCGCGATCTCAGTCCCGATGGTCGAGGTCTCTAGTCGTTGGTAGCTCACGGGAGATCCTCCTGATCGGCGCCGGTCGTGGACAGTAGGAAGGTGGCCGGTAGGTACTGGCCGAGTTCGGGGAGGTCCTGGGCTCCCACCAGGCGCCGCTGTGCATCCAGCACCGTGGTCATGATGCAGGCGAACAGAGCGTTGGTGTTCCAGCCTCCGGGCCTCGCCTTCACACCCAGGAGCCACAGGTTGGGCGACTCGGCACCGGGGGCATCGAAGTGCACGGCAGCCGCCGCGGATCGGTCGGTCGTGGGCACGCTGTCGGTCCACCCGTCGATGACCAACCCCGTGAGGGTGTCGGACATGGGGCTCAGACCGACGAATGCGTAGCTGTGGTTCGGTGCGCGCAACGGCGCCGACGTGGCCACCCACCCGGCGGTGGGTGAGGTCTGAGCCGCCGAGGCCGTCCATCTGGGGGTTCCGGCGATCGCGTCCGCGACGTCGAGCAGTTCGACGAGCTTGCGCACCTCGGGTCGTACAGCGGCAACCTGGCCGATCCACGCCGTCACGCCGGTGCCCGCCGCACCGACCACCGAGATCAGGTTGCCCACCGAGTCCAGGAGCCAGTCCGGCGACTTGTCCTCCACGAGGAACGGCAACTCGGCCTGTGCCGCCGTGCGTAGGGCACGCGCCAGCGCGGGAGCACTTGCCGACATATCCAACGGTTCGCTCACCCTCCCTCCCAGCGCGAGCACCCGCTCGAGCCGTCGGCGAAGATCACGACGTCGGTCCTCGGTGTCGTCTGTGGCGGGTTCGACGCCGTCCAGCTCGGGTGGCAAAAGGTCGGTGGATCGTTGGGCGCGGCCGGCCCGAAGCACGGTGCCCAACGAACTCGCCAGCACCGCGAGGTCGCGGGAGCCCGCGGCAATCCGGGTGACCCACCCCCCTGCTTCGGATCCGGTAGATCCAG
>CBDTZB010000128.1:0-6810 GCA_965364795.1 uncultured Nocardioides sp. | reverse complement strand
ATGTGCTCGGTCCCGATGTAGTTGTGGGAGAGCATGCGGGCCTCTTCTTGGGCCAGCACGACCACCCGGCGGGCTCGATCGGTGAATCTCTCGAACATGCTCATCGCTCCTTGACGCGTATCCCGAATCGTGGGGTCCCGTCCGGTCCTGGGTGGAGGGAGGGGTACGGGAGTTCTAACCCCGATGACAGCCTACGCGTTCCCGGAAAGCGACCTCATGTCATCCGCTCTCAGCGAACACGCTCGCTGGCCGCTCTCGCCGCCAGAACCTCGTGGGGCTTGTGACTTATCCGTCCGCGAACGGTTTCCTGCTGGCCGCCAGACGCAGAAGGCGCCTGCCCGCCACTGCGGGAGGCGCCTTGCTACCTCACGCACGGTTCGTGCGTGAGCGTGAATCAGTGAGCGGCGTCGTACGCCTCGCGGATCTCGGCGGGGATGCGGCCGCGCTCGGGGACCTCGTGGCCAGCCGAGCGTGCCCATTCGCGCACGTCTTTGGCCGCGGGGCCGCCCGCGGCGGAGGACTTGGGTCGGTTGGTACGGCGCGCGCCGGTGACCTTGCGGCCCTCCGCCACATAAAGCGCGAGGGCGTTACGCAGATCGGCCGCATGCTGCTCGTTGAGGTCGATTTCGTAGGTTGAACCATCAAGACCGAATGAGACGGTCTCCACTGCTTCGGACTCGTCGAGATCATCGATCAGAATGATGCTTACCTTCTGTGCCATGCGTAGGGATTCCTAACGGTGGGGAGAACGGCGACGCTTATCGTCCGCATTAGTCGAGACCGCATTCTTTAGCGGGGTTTCCACTATGGCAGATCCGACTTTAATCATGCAACCTTAAAAAGCAGCTACCGAACGTTGCGGTCGAACACCATCTCAAGACCCTGCAACGTCAACCACGGCGCACGATGAGTAAAGCAGCGACATTCGTCCACCACCAAGTCGGCAAGATGTCCGGTGGAGATCACGGAGATCGTTTTATCCGAGACACCTAGTTCCGTAATCATTCGACGCACGATTCCTTCAACTTGCGCCGCCACCCCGAAAACCAGGCCAGACTGCAGCGCTTCTACCGTATTAGTGGCGATCACGCGTCGGGGGCGCAACAATTCGACTCGACGCAATTGAGCACCGCGGCGGCCCAGCGCCTCAAGCGACAATTCAATTCCCGGCGAGATCGCTCCGCCGACGTAGCGGCCCGCCGCGTCCACCACATCGAAGGTGGTAGCCGTTCCCCCGAAATCGACGACGATCGCAGGCCCACCGAACTGACGATTGGCCGACAGGGCATTGATCACCCGATCCGTACCCACCTCTCGCGGATTGTCGACCAGGACCGACATGCCCGTGCGCACGCCGGGTTCGACAATGAGGGAAGGGACGTCGTCGAAGTGTCGGGCGATCATCTCCCGCCATTCGTGAAGAACTGCAGGAACCGTTGCGCACACGGCTATGCCAGTGATCGAACCCTCCGCATGAGCAACCAGACCGCGCAGCAACACCGCCCATTCATCGGAGGTGCGCCGATGATCGGTAGAGACTCGCCAGTGCGCGCTCACCTCGCCCCCGGACACCAGTCCGAGAACCGTGTGGGCATTGCCGATATCGGCGGCGAGGAGGCTCACTACATATCCATCCCTAGATCGAAGACCGTGACCGAATGCGTCAATGCGCCGACGGAGATGAAATCGACGCCAGTCGCAGCGACCTCGCGGGCCCGCTCCAGGGTCAGACCTCCGGACGCTTCCAGGCTGGCTCGACCATTGTTGAACGCGTCGTTGATGGCCACTGCCTGCGCCATCGTCTCCGTGGACATGTTGTCGAGGAGAATCTGGGTACAACCAGCCTCCAACAAAGCGCGCATCTGGTCCAGGTCAGTCACCTCGACCTCGACGGGCAGACCGGGGAACGCATCTCGGACCGCTTCGAAGGCGGGAACGACTCCCCCGGCAGCCACCACATGGTTGTCCTTGACCATGGCCAGGTCGTTGAGACTGAACCGGTGATTGACGCCGCCACCGCAACGCACGGCGTACTTCTGCAGGGCGCGGTAGCCGGGCAGGGTCTTGCGGGTATCCAGGACGCGGGCGCGGGTGCCCTCCAGCGCCTCGACCCACCGTGAGGTCGCAGTCGCCACACCGGAGAGGTGTGAGGCGAAGTTCAGTGCGGTCCGCTCAGCAGTGAGCAGGCCTCGAGTGGGGCCCTCCACCAGCATGACGGTGTCGCCGGCCGCGACCCGTGAGCCATCGGGGACCCGGGCGCTGATCGTCACGTCATCACCCAGGACGTAGTGGAAGACCAAGGCGGCTACTCCCAGACCTGCGACGACTCCCGGCTCCCGGGCATCGAAACGCGCCTCGGCGCGCGCGCCCGCGCCGATGGTGGCCACACTGGTCGTGTCGACTCCCGGTGACCCATCGGCCGACGGCGGCAGATCCTCGATCAGCGCCTGCTCGATCGCAGCGTAGAGCGCCTTCGGGTCGAGCCCAGCATCGGTCAACTCGGCCAGCAGGTCGGCCGGAAGGGCGTCGTACGGCGTCATGCGCTCACTCCTACGTCACTGGCTGGTGCCGGAGCGAAGTGCAACTCCAGCGCTCGGTCATCGAGGGAAACCTCAAAATGTCCCGCGAACGACTCATCGTCCCGATCGGGGAAATCATCACGCCAGTGTGAGCCACGCGTCTCTTCGCGGAGGGTCGCTGCCTCGGTCAGCGCCGTGCTGATGGTCAGCAGGTTGGTGGTCTCCCAGGCACCGATCTCCACCTCTTCGCCGGGGGTCGAGCCGATCTTGTCCAGGACAGCGGCTGCCTCGGCGAGCCCCTCGGCGTTCCGCAGTACGCCGACCCGTGTGGTCATCACCTCCTGCAGTTCGCGTCGCACCGAACCCGGCACGAGGCAGGCCGGCCGCTTCTCGACCGTCGGTTCACACCAGGGCCGCAGCTCACCGGGCAGCACGCTGGCGATGCGGCGAGAGAAGACCAGGCCCTCGAGCAGGGAATTCGACGCGAGCCGGTTGGCGCCGTGCACCCCGGAACTGGCGACCTCGCCGGTGGCGTAGAGGCCAGGCACGTCGGCGCGGCCGTACAGATCGGTGATCACCCCGCCCGAGGCGTAGTGGCACGCCGGGGAGACGGGGATCAGTTCGGTCACCGGGTCCACGCCGTAGGAGCGAGCTGTGGCCAGGATGGTCGGGAAGCGCTTCTCCCAGAACTCCTTGCCGAGGTGGCGGGCATCGAGCCACATGTGCGGCCTACCGGTCTCGAGCATGCGCCGCATGATCGCCTTGGCAACCACATCGCGAGGAGCGAGGTCGGCCATCTCGTGGACGCCCTGCATGAAGCGGGTGCCACCGTCCTCGGGCAGACCGTCAACGAGGAAGGCACCCTCGCCGCGCACCGCTTCGGAGATGAGAGGTTGTTGGCCCATCGAATCTGGCCCCAGATACATCACAGTCGGGTGGAACTGCACGAACTCCAGGTCCCGTACGGTCGCGCCGGCCCGGAGCGCCAGGGCCATGCCGTCGCCCGTTGTCACCGCTGGGTTCGTGGTCTGGGAGAAGACCTGCCCCAGACCACCTGCGGCCAGCACCACGGCGCGACACAGCACGGCGCCGACGCCGTCGCGTTCGCCCTCACCGATGACGTGCAAGGTCACGCCGGCCACTCCGCCGTCGCAGCCTTCGTCGGATTCGTTGGGGCCGTCGGCGAGGAGGAGGTCGAGGGCGAGCGCGTGCTGGATGACCTCGATCTCAGGGGCCGCGGCCACCGCAGCGATCAGGGCCCGCTGGATCTCCGCGCCGGTGGCGTCTCCCCCGGCATGAGCGATGCGGTCGCGGTGGTGCCCGCCTTCACGGGTCAAAGAGATGACGCCGTCGGCGTCGAGGTCGAAGTTGGTCCCTAGGGCGATGAGTTCGCGCACGGCTTCGGGGCCCTCGTTGACCAGGACCCGCACCGCGTCGGCGTCGCAGGCGCCAGCCCCGGCGATGAGCGTGTCGACCTCGTGCTCCTCCGGGGTGTCACCCGGCCCGAGGGCCGCGGCGATGCCGCCCTGGGCCCAGCGAGTGGAGCCGGCAGCGAGGACATCCTTCGTCACGACCATGATCTTGTGTACGTCGGTCGCGGCCCGTAGTCGCAGCGCGGTGGTGAGCCCAGCGATGCCCGATCCGATGATGACGACATCGGCGCGGGTGGTCCAACCGGGCTCGGGCGCGCTGAGGCGTCCGGGAATTGTGGCCATTCGTGGAGGTTAGCGGGCGGTGAGGTCGCCGCGGCGCAGGTCCTGCCCGCCGCCCATACCCTCGACCGTCTCGGCAGGGTCGAACCCGGTGGCGAGGATCTTGTTGTCGGCGTCGACGAAGACAACGCTGGGCTGGTACTCCTTCGCCTCGGCCGTCTCCATCTGGCCGTAGGCGATCAGGATGACGATGTCGCCGGGGTGCACCAGCCGGGCTGCGGCACCGTTGATACCGATGACGCCCGAGCCGCGCTCGCCGGCGATGGTGTAGGTCTCGATCCGCGCACCGTTGGTGACGTCGACGATGTGGACGAGTTCACCGGCCAACAGGTCTGCGGCGTCGAGCAGATCCTCATCCACGGTCACCGAGCCGACGTAGTGCAGGTCTGCCTGGGTGACGGTGGCGCGGTGGATCTTGCTCTTCATCATCGTGCGCAACATCAGCTGTCTCCCTCGGTGGTTCCCGCGACGACATCGGCCGTCCCGGTGGTGGAGCCGCTCAGGATGAGCGGCAGGTTGTCGATCAGGCGGGTGGGTCCGACCCGGGCGGCCATCAGGATCCGCGCCGGGGTCTCCTGATCGACCTGGTCTTCTTCGGTGAACTCGCGCTCGAGGTCGGGGGTGCAGATGGTCAGGTAGTCCAGGTCCACACCGATGCTGGACCGTAGTTCCGCCCGGGCGGCGTCGAGCGCCGCGCGGACGCCGTACTTCGCATCGTTCTGGGCGGCGCGCAGCGTGCGGTTCACGGCCGCCGCCTCCCGGCGCTGCTCTTCGTCGAGATAGCGGTTGCGGCTGGAGCGGGCGAGCCCGTCCTCTTCGCGCATGGTGGGTGCACCAACGATCTCCACCCCGAAGCAGAGATCGGTGACCATGCGGCGGATCAGGGTGAGCTGTTGATAGTCCTTCTCCCCGAAGACAGCGACGTCGGGTCCGACGAGGCCGAAGAGTTTGGCCACGACGGTCAGGACGCCCGTGAAGTGTCCGGGGCGGGTGCGGCCCTCCAGGATGTCAGCCAGGGGACCCGGCTCGACGGTGACGACCGGTTCGCCACCGGGGTAGACCTCAGCGACGTCAGGGGCGAAGACAACGTCGACCCCCGCGGCGGCGCACAGTGCGAGGTCCTCGTCGAGGGTGCGGGGGTAGCGGTCGAGGTCCTCATCGGGCCCGAACTGCATCGGGTTGACGAAGATCGACACGACGACGGCACCGTCACCCACGCGGTCACGGGCGACGTCGACGAGGCTGGCGTGACCGGCGTGCAACGCGCCCATGGTCGGCACGAAACCCACTGCGCGGCCTGCGGCGCGGTGCGCTGCGAGCGCGTCAGCAACCTCCGCGCGGGTGCGCGCGAGAACGGGAGTCGTCATGCCCGACCGGTTCCGTCCGCTCGGTCGATGTCCACGGAGGTGGCCCGCATCGCGTTCTGGTCGGCGTCTTCGACGGCCTCGTTGAGCAGTTCGTGAATCTTCATGGCACGGATCGGCAGAAGACGACCGTCGGTGACAACCCGGCTCAGGGTGGCGCGGGCGAGGGCGACGTACGACCCGAGGGTTTGGGGGGCGTGCGCCGCCACGTCCTCGAGGTGGGCCCGCACGGTGTTGACGTCGCCACGAACGATCGGGCCGGTCAGCGCGGCGTCACCCGAGTTGAGGGCGTTATCGAGGGCAGCGGTCAACAGCGGACGCAAGGTGGCAGCGGGGTCCTCCGAGCCAGCAGCGGCAAGGAGCTCCATGGCTTGGGTGACCAGGGTGACCAGATGGTTGGCTCCGTGGGCCAGACCTGCGTGGTAGAGCGTGCGATTCGCTTCAGGCACCCACATCGCCTGACCGCCCAAGTCGGCGACCAGATCGGTGACGAAGGAGCGCTCGCCCTCCGGCGCGGTGAGGCCGAAGACGCAGCCGTCGAGGCGTTCGAGGTCCAGCGCGGTGCCGGTGAACGTCATGGCCGGGTGCAGCGCGGCGATCCGGGCACCCACGGCCTGGGCCGGCTCAAGCACAGCGAGGCCGTGGCGACCGGAGGTGTGGACGACGTACTGACCCTCACGCAGCGCGCCACTGGCGGCGAGCATCCCGACCACGTTGGCCAACATGTCGTCAGGAACCGTGAGCAGGAGGAGGTCGCAGTCACGGGCGACTGCGCTGGGCTTGGCGACCGGCACACCGGGCAGCAGGGCGTCGATCCGATCGCGCGAAGCATCGGACTCACCGGCGGCCGAGACGACCTCGTGGCCGCGAGCGCGCAGACGAGCCGCCAACACGGCACCCACACGTCCAGCACCCACGACACCGATGCGGTGCGGGGTTCCGGTGGGCCAGCCAAGGGCAGGTGCGGTCATCTCTTCGAACCTAACGTTTCGGTCCCTCCGACCACCCGCAGGTGCGGGCCGGTGTGGGTACCAGACGGTGTTCAGCGGATCAGAACCTGAATCTACGCACCATTTTTCCACACGTCTGCGGAAAACGGGGGTGACTTGGCGCACTTTCGGGGTGGTGGGGGTGCTGGTGTGGCTTGTGTGGCGGTTCTGCCGGCGGGAGTTTCACCGGCTAGCCGGTGAAACTGGACCTTGGACGAAGAAGTTT
>CBDTZB010000127.1:0-6865 GCA_965364795.1 uncultured Nocardioides sp. | reverse complement strand
GAGCGTGTCGTACACCTGCACGCGACGTCGGGCAAGTAGCCGTAGCGCGACGTCGTGGGAGCGCAGTCGCTCGGCATACCGCAGGACCGGCCTGGCGAGACCGAAGGCCCGTACTGCCACGACGGCGACCAGCAGGGTCAGGAAGGCCGGACGATTCGCGGCCTGAACGATGAGCCAACCAGCGGTGGCAGTGAGGGCGATGCCGGACGCCGTGGCGAGGGCGCTCAGACAGGTGCTGACCCAGAACCCACCACGGATGTCACCTGTGACCGTTTCGAGAATGGGCGGCGTCTCCTCGGGTTCTTCATCAGGTCCCCGGTCGAGGTGTTTGACCATAGGTGAAGCCTGGACTGGCCCGACCCGCGTCAGTTCGACGTGGTCATCGGCGAGCGCGATGAGCGCGGGTCGATGAGCAACCACGATGACGGCCCCGCGCAGACCGAGTTCGCGGATGGTGTCCGCGATGACTTGTTCAGTCAGGGCGTCGAGGTGTGCGGTGGGTTCATCGAGCAGGGTCCACGGACGATCCGCCAGAACCACCCGAGCCAGTGCCAAACGCGCCCGCTCGCCTGCCGAAAGGCTTCGCCCGTCCTCTTCGAGCGGCTGGTCGAGTCCCATTGGCAGAAGACGGACCCGCTCCTCGAGCGCTACCTGGCGCAGGACCTCCCACAACTGCGCCTGCGTGGCGTGTTCCTTGGCGAGGCGGAGGTTGTCGGCGATCGTGCCTTCGATGAACAGTGGCCTCTGCGGCATCCAGGCGACCTGTTCCTGCCAGGCCGGCCCGCCGACGGCTGCACCAGCACACGTGATCGAACCGGCGGCCCCCTCTGCGTCGGTGGGTAGTCCCGCGATGACCGCCATGAGCGTCGACTTGCCACAACCGCTGGGTCCGGAGATCGCCGTGACGCCTCGGGCCCGAAGCCGCAGACTAGGGACCTGGAGGGCCGGGTCACGGCGCCCGGGGTAGACGACGCGCAGGTCGTCTAGCTCAAGGTCCGTGCCGGCGGCGGCGGCACCTCCGGTCGCCTTCTCGGACGTCGAATCCAGTAGGTCGGCGACTGCTTCGAAGGTGGCGACGCCCTCCGCGGCGGCGTGGAACTCCGCCCCGACCCGTCTCAGCGGCCAGTAGGCCTCCGGGGCCAGGAGCAGGACGAACAAGGCGGTGCTCAACGCCATGTCACCACCCGCAAGTCGCACCCCGACGGTGACGGCGACCAGTGCGACCGACAAGGTGGCGACCAGTTCAAGCACCGCGGAGGAGGCGAAGGCGAGACGAAGGGTCTGCGCCGATGCGCGACGATAGTCCTCGGTCACCTGCGCGATCCGCCGTGACTGTGCGTTGGCTCGTCGGTAGGCCACCAACGTCGGTAGGCCACGCACTACGTCGACGAAATGACCCGACAGCGCGGCCATCGATCGCCACTGGCGCTCGGCGCGGTCACGGGTTGCGAGCCCCACCAAGGCACCGAACACGGGCACCAGCGGGAGAGTGGCGATGACGATGCCGGCGCTCATCAGGTCTTGGGTCGCGATCGTCACCACAGTCAGCGCTGGCAGCACCATGGCCAAGATGAGCGCCGGCAGGTAGCGGGTCAGGTAGGGCTCAGCCGCGGCCACGCCCCGGGTGACGAGCACCGAGCGTGAACCGCTCGAGGCGGCTGCCGGACGGCGGATGAGGACGGCGACCACCTGTCGTCTCAGACTTGACGCGATGCGTGCGGCGGCATGGGAGGCGAGGAGGTCGCCGACCCAGGTGACCGCGGCCCGGCCAAGGACGACCAGCAACACGGCGCCGGCCCAGAACGGCACGTCCTGTGCGTCGAGAACGGCAAGGATGAGGCCGGTGATCGCCCAGGCCTGAAGGATCACCAGAACGCTGCCCAGGACGCCGGCCAGAACGACTCCGACCAGCGAACCCCGCGCCGGCAGCAATTGGTGCACGATGCGGGAATCGGTGGGTTTCATGGGCGGGCAGGCTCCTCTTCGCGGGGCACCGGGATGTGGTGGGTCGCCAGGCGCTTACGGAAAACCCAGTAGCTCCAGGCCTGGTAGCCCACGACGAGCGGTGTGAAGATGACGGCAACCCCCGTCATGATTTTCAGGGTGTACGACGTGGCGGCAGCGTTGGTGACGGTCAGGCTCGTCCCGGTCGCGAGGTTGGTCGGCATGACGTCGGGGAACAGGGCGAGGAACAGTCCGGCGACTCCGAGGCCGATGGCGAAGAAGGTGCCGAGAAAACCCCAGCCCTCCCGAGCTTGGGTGGTCGCGATCAGTCCTGCGACCAGGGCCAGCGCCGCGAGGGTGAAGGCGACTGCCGAACCGGCGCTTCCTGTGGCGATCTGCGTCCAGGCGAGGAAGGCCACCGTCACCAGGGCGGCGGCCATCCCGAGGCGCAGTGCCAGAGCTCGCGCTCGGTGTCGGATGGGGCCGTCGGTCTTCAACGCGATGAACATCGCCCCGTGGGTCGAGAAGAGCAGCAGCATCATGACTGCGCCAAGGAGGGCGTAGGGGTTGAGGAGGTTGAAGAAGCCCCCGACGTATTCGAATTCTGAATCGATGGGCACCCCGCGCACGATGTTCGCGAAGGCGACCCCCCAGAGAACCGTGGGCACGAGAGAGCCAACGATGATCGCCAGATCCCAGCGGGCACGCCAGGCGTCGTTGTCGCGTTTCCCGCGGTAATCGAACGCGAGGCCGCGCACAATCAGCGCGAGCAGGATCAGGAGGAGTGGCAGGTAGAACCCGCTGAATAAGGTGGCGTACCACTCCGGGAAGGCCGCGAACGTCGCGCCGCCGGCCACGAGGAGCCAGACCTCGTTCCCGTCCCATACCGGCCCGATGGTGTTGATCATGACTCGACGCTCGGTGTCGCTGCGTGCGAGCACGGGAAGCAGCATGCCGACCCCGAAGTCAAAACCCTCCAGGACGAAGTAGCCGATCCAGAGAAGAGCGATCAGGGCGAACCACACAGTGGTGAGTTCCATTGGATTCTTCCTGTTCCAGAGTGGAGGTCAGTAGGCGAACGCGACCGGTCGGTCGGACTCCGGCCCGTCCCCGTCGACGTCGTTGGCGGGCAAGGGTTCGGGCCCCTTGTTGATGTAGGTCAGGAGCAGGCGGAACTCGACCACGGCTAAGGCGCCGTACAAGAGGGTCAGTGCGATCAGAGAGGTCAGCACCTCCCCGGCGGTGGTGCCCGGGGAGACCGCGCTCTCGGTGGTCATCAAACCGAACACGGCCCAGGGTTGGCGTCCCACTTCGGTGAAGATCCAACCGAAGGAGTTCGCCAACAGCGGAAGGAAGGGCAACGTCACCGCTGCTGCCAGGAGGAGTCGACCTTGAGCGGCCGAAGGACCCGCGCGTTTGCGGGTTGCCCAGAGCACCCAGCCCGCCAGAAGCATGGCCAGCATGCCCATCCCCATCATCAGGCGGAACGTCCAATAGGTGAGCGGAATGTTCGGCGTGTAGTCGCCGGGGCTGTAGTAGGCGGCTCCAGGATCCTGGCCGTAGGTCTCCTGATACTGCTCACGCAGTTCACGGATCCCGAGGACCTCCCCGGTGGTGGTCCCGGTGGCCAGGAACGACAGAACTCTGGGGATCTTGATCGAGAAGCGCTCTTCGCTGCCATCGAGGCTGCCGATGGTGATGATCGAGAAACTGGCCGGGGCTTCTGTTTCGTACAGGGCCTCGGCTGCGGCCATCTTCATCGGCTGGACCTCGGTCATGATCTTGCCTTGAAAATCACCGCTGATGGTGATGCCCAGGCCCGTGACGATGACCGCGACGGCGCTACCGCGTACGGCCCGGCGGAACATGTCTCGATCCTCGTCGGTCTTGGCGCGTCGGGTGAGTTGCCAGAAGGCGACGCCGACCACGAAAGCTGCGCCGGTCATGTAGGCGGAGAGGATGACGTGGGGGAAGGTCACTAGTTGGACCTTGTTGAGCAGGACGGCCCCGAAGTCGTTCATCTCCGCGCGGCCGGTGTCGGGATTGAAGCGGAAGCCGACGGGATTCTGCATCCATGAGTTGGCGGCCAGAATGAAGTACGCCGAAAACAGGGTGCCCAGGTGGACCAGCCACATGCAGGCCGCGTGCAGGCGGGGCGAGAGCCGGTCCCAGCCGAAGATCCACAGCCCCAAGAACGTCGACTCCAAGAAGAAGGCGAGGAGTCCCTCGATGGCCAGTGGCGCCCCGAAGACATCCCCGACAAAGCGGGAGTAGTCGCTCCAGTTCATCCCGAACTGGAATTCCTGCACGATCCCCGTCACGACGCCGATGGCGAAGTTGATCAGGAACAACTTTCCGAAGAACCGGGTTAGTCGCAGCCACTGCGGATTGCGGGTTCGGACCCAGGCCGTTTCGTAGATGGCGAGTATCGCGGAGAGTCCGATGGTTATCGGGACGAAGAGGAAGTGATAAACGGTCACGATGGCGAACTGCCACCTGGCAATTTCGAGCGGGTCCACGGGGCTCCTCAGGGCGAGATCCGGATGCTCTAGCGACGCTAGCCATGCTTGTGATGAGCGACCACGGCATCCGGACCCGACGTGAAGGGACTTTGGTCCCCCCGCGGTGGGCGTCGAAAGACGCCGATCACGCCAACTCGTCGCGCCGAACCTTGCCGGTCAGGGTGCGGGGGAGTTCGGTGCGAAAGAACCAGGTCTTGGGACGCTTCGGCGGAGCCAGTCGCTCGCGGGCGTACTGGACAAGTTCGGCTTCGGTGATCGACCCGACGACCGCGGCGCACACGCGCTGACCCCAGGCGGGATCCGGTGTGCCGTAGACGGCGATGTCTTCGATGAGCGGGTGTTCGCCGAGGATCTGCTCGACTTCGAGGGGATAGACGTTGACCCCGCCGGAGATGATCAGGTCGGTTCGACGGCCGTCGAGGTAGAGGTATCCCTCGGCGTCAAGGCGACCCAGGTCGCCGACGGTGAACTCGTCACCGTTCGGCCCTCCCCAGGCAGCGGCCGTCTTCTCGGGGGCGGCGATGTAGGTGAACCGCGCGTGCTCGGGCACCCGACACCAGATGGTGCCGTCGTCCTCGAGGCGCAGGGTGCGTCCGGGGCGAGCGCGACCGACGGTCCCGGGTCGTTGAAGCCATTCCTCACTACGACAGGCAGTGAACTGGCCCTCGGTGGATCCGTAGAACTCCCAGGTTGACCCAGGGGGGAACAGATCGATCAGCCGTCGCTTCACATCGGTAGGACATGGCGCGCCGGCGTGGGCTACGAGGCGGAAGGAGGTGAGATCCGGCGTGGTGGTGGCGTCCCAATGCGCGAAGAGCCGTTGGAGGTGCACGGGCACGCAGAACATCGTGGTGGGTCGGTGACGTTCGATGGCGTCGGTGATGGCGACCGGGTCGAAGTGACCAGGCAGGAGGACTCGCCCTCCGGCGAGTCGGGTGCCCATGGCGAAACGCAGCGGGGCTGAGTGATAGATCGGGCTCAGGACGAGGTTGACGTCGCTGTCCGTGAAGCCCCACAAGGAGCTTTCCTCGGCCACCAGGGCGTGCGCTTGGTCCGGGGCCAGCAAGCCGGAGTAGACGCCTTTGGGGCGGCCGGTCGTACCGCTGGTGACGTGGATCGGACGGCCGCGAGGGATGGTGCGGTCTTGCAGGTGGGCTGCGGAGATCAGAGCGCCCAGGTCCGCCTCGTCGCGGATGATGAGGTCGGGTTGTAGATCCTCGAAGATGCGTTCTTGTTCCGTCTGGGTTAGGCGCGGGTCCAGGGGGATGGGGAAAACGCCGTCAGCCAGAAGCGAGATCACGACATCGAGGTAGGCCGAGGATCCCGGGACGAGCAGAGCTACCCGGCTTCCTGCGGGCAAGGGCGAGGGCAAGGGCGAGGCAGGCGGCTGGGCTGTCGGCACATCGGTCATGGTGCCGTGTCTGGGCGACCGCGCCTGCGGGAGGGTCCACTGCTCGTTTCGGTCACCGCTTCGAGCCAAACTTCCCTAGGGTGAGCCCGTGACCGAGACCTGGGACTCCCTCGTACAGAACTTCGAGTCGATGAAGCCGGCGCCGTACCTCGGGTTGGTGATGGTCGCCGCAGTGGCCTCGCAGTGGCTCGGCTGGAAGCTCAAGGTGCCCTCGATCCTGCTCCTCCTCGGGGTCGGGTTCGGGCTTGGCCGTCTGGCTGATCCGGAGGTTGTGCTGGGTCAGGGGATCCTCTTCGGCGGCGTCACCATCGCTGTCGGCATCATCCTCTTCGAGGGCAGCCTCTCACTCAGCGTCGGCGCATTGCGGGAGCTCAGCACTCCGGTTCTGCGGTTGTGCACCGTCACCGTGGCGGTGGCCTGGGTGTTGATCACGGCCGCTGCGCTGCTGGTCGGCTTCGAGGTTGAGGTGGCGCTGCTCGTGGGGGCGATCCTGGTCGTCACCGGGCCGACCGTGATCGCTCCGATCCTTCGACAACTGCGGCCCACGAGACGCGTCGCCTCGATGCTGCGGTGGGAGGGCATCGTGGTCGACCCGATCGGCGCTGTTCTGGCCGTGTTGGTCTTTCAGGGAGTGCTGGCCGGACGCGTCGAGGCGGCGGTGACCCAGGTCCTGTGGAGTTTGGCGGCGACGGTGCTGATCGGCTTCGGGATCGCACTGTCCCTGGGCTGGGTGCTGGCGCGCCTCATGCGCGCCAACGCGATCCCTGACTTCTTGCATGGGGTCGTCTTCCTCAGCTCAGCGGTGGGCGCCCTGGTGGCGTCCAATGCGCTTCAGCCGGAGAGTGGGCTGCTGACCGTGACGGTTCTGGGGGTCTACCTGGGAAGCCAGTCAGACCTTCATCTCGAGCACGTGGTCGAGTTCAAGGAGCACCTCCAGGTGCTTTTCGTGGGCGCTCTCTTCGTGGTCCTGGCCGGGAGGGTGGCCCCG
>CBDTZB010000126.1:0-6882 GCA_965364795.1 uncultured Nocardioides sp. | reverse complement strand
CACCTGTCTGAGCAGAGCGTTTCGGTCAGGTTCACGCCGGGCGATCATGACAACACGGTGTCGGTGGTGGTGTTGCGCAACGTGGACCCGGCCGCACCGATCTCCACGGTCGTCACGGGCGGGGTGTTGGCCGGCAGCAACGTGTCGACCGGGCAGCTGACCGGAACGGAGCAGCTGGGCAACCGTGCGGTCATCAGCGCAGGGGTGCACGATGTGGAGGCCGATGGGCAGCGGGCGTTCACGGTTGCTGACGCTGACGAGCACTGTCCGCGAAAGCGGGTCAACTCCATTCGGCATGCGCGAACGCCCAGATCTTGCGATGCCCCCACGCGGGCCACTGCGCGGCGTACTTCGCCACGACCGGCTCGACCCGGTCAACGACCGGCGCGGGCCACGGTCCGTGCACGGGCATGCCGTCGCGCCAGTGGGCGAGCCGGGCGGTGTAGGTCCGGCGTGGGATCTCGATGAGCTCTGCGAACCTCGAGACCGTGAGCTGTGCTTCTTCGCGGATCATCTCGAGGTCCTCGAAGGGGGGAGATACTCCGACCCCTTGCGCCAGACCCGAAGTCGGACGTGGGCCTCGCCGAGCGCGGCCTTGAGTTCTTCGTTCTCTACCTCGAGTTCGTGCTCACGGGAGCTGCGTCGTTTCGCGCCCTGCTCCAGGCCCTGCCGGCCTCCTTCCAAGAAGGCGCGTTTCCAGTTGTGGACCGCTTGCTCGGACACGCCGTTGCGGCGCGCTGCAGCGACCGCGGTGGCTTCGCCACGCAGCACCGAGAGCACGATCTGGACCTTCTGGTACGGGTCTTCTTCGAGGGCCTGCCCATGAGGGCTCCTTGGCTCAGGACTCAACTTAGACCTGAGCAAGAATCGTTGACCCGGGACACATCACCTGCGCTTCACCTCCACCTCGGCATCGTGGACCAACCTCATCGAACGATGCTTCGGGCTGCTCGCGTCGCGGCAACTGACCAAGACCTCGTTCAACTCGATCGACCACCTGATGAACACGATCGATGAATGGGCCGACAACTGGAACGCCGACCCGAAACCGCTTCGCTGGACCGCGAACCCCGACGACATCCTCGCCAAGATCGAACGGGCGCGAGCCGCGATGGACAACACCCAAGCCACATCGTGAACGACGCACTAGCAGCGCTCCACCGGGAGTGACCATTGACTACCCCCCCCGGGGAAGGGCTACTGTGCCCGACGAACGCCCTATCCAATGGACGCTAGAATGACCGCAGATCCATGCACCCGAGGCATGTCACACTGTGAGCTCGTCAATCCCGAGATCTGCGGGCCCCCTCAACGCGGCGACTGCGACCAGGCCACGGTGCGATACAGGTATGCCTATGGGGGTGTCGCGGATTCATACATCGAACACCGCGGTGGATCAACGGCTCGAATCGAGGGTTGTGGGGACTACCGTGCACACGTACATGTTGCAATGGGCAGCTCGATCGGTGGCGACTTGGAGTTCTCAAGCTTCACAGACCCTTGTGCGACGGGAACAGGTTCGAACGCAACCGTTCGCACGTGTGGATCGAAGAAGTTCCCGAGCAAGTCGGGCGACAAATGGAACTTCTTTGCAGGCTTCTGGTATGACGTTTCCGGGGACGGAACGCACGATTCATTCTGCGACGGATGCATCGATGACTACGGGTTCGTCATGCCGTGAACCTGGTGCGACGGATAGCGTTTCTCGGTGTGGCCCTTGTCGTGGTCGTGCTGCTGCGCGCCGGGTTGGACAGTGGTCCCCAAGAAATCCGTACTCAGCTGGATGCGCTCGCAGGCGCGGTTGATCTCGGCGATGCGGCTCAGATGGGCGGTGAGTTTGCCGATGCTGTTGCCGCCTTCGACGCCGTCGTGAGCGCCCAACCGCTGCCTCATGGTGCAATCGCCGCGACGACACGGATCATCAAGACAGACCGAGGCGCGCTTGGCGTCGCAAACCACAGTACGGACCCGTTGCAACTGGACTGGTTCTGCGTTGACGAGCAGGCTGCTGTCATGTCCGGCTGCGACAGGGGCCTGTCTCACTCACTCTTGCATGGCCGTAGCGCCGCGAAGCTGTCTGTGGAGGACGACGGCGGCGTCGCAGTCTCGATGCTCCTGACGAGCCAATCCGGTCGGCGAGCGCACTTTTCTTCGCCCATCCCCGGTATCACCCCCAGTGCCGTACCAGGTGGGCGCGTTGGATACAGCGGATGCGATGCTGTTTGGCTGAGCGAGCCCGGCGCTGACTTTCAGATCTCCCGTGCGCCATCCTTTTCACCCGATGATCGCATTCTTGTCGAGTTTCGTCCGTGCGACACGGCACCAACAACCGTCTCACTGTTCGCGATCGAGGGCGCCGGAAGCGTCACCGCGGTTGTTGGCTGGACGAGGACTGGTTTCCCCAACGGTATTTCGGCGGTCGTCCCGCGGCTCGGCGACCTGTTCGCCGATTGTCAAGAATTCGTCGTGGTCGCGGTCTTCTCGACGCCAGCCACGGCCCAGACCTCGAGGACGGCTACCTGCACGTGAAGCCGCACTGTCAACTCTGGGGAGGCGCCCAAGATGCGTCTCGCACAGAGAACGGCACCCACCTCGGGCGCTCGGGTCCGCGGCGCCATCGCAGCGGTCCGGGATCCCAGACCTGGCCCGCGGGCGAATCGCCCGGCCGACGCGGCCAATCACGACACTGGAGTTGACGCCTCCTCGGAAGTGCACGGGGCGGCCGGGGACGTGTGTCTGACTCAATGTCGTGGACCGGTGTGGTTTCACGGCATGGTCGGGTCCGGGTTCTTGGTCATCTTGCCGTGCTTGACGTCGGGTGTCGACCCGGTTGCGGCGGGCTGCGGTAAGTCCGTCGCGGCGGGCCTGGCGGATCGCGTGGCCGCGTCCCTCGTGTTCATCGTCAGGGGTGACGTAGCCGATGCCCTGGTGCAGTCGAACCCGGTTGTAGTGGTCGCGGGCCGTGTTGAGCTCGGCGCGCAGCACTGCCGGGTCGTCGATGGTGTTCAGGTGCGGCCGCTCGCGCTTGAGGTGGCCGAACAGCGACTCGATCCATGCTTGATCGGTCGGGGTTCCGGGCCGTCCGAAGTGCTGCGCGATCGACGCGAGCGCCATGAACTCGCGGGTCGACCCCGACGTCATCTGTGGGCCGTTGTCCGACACCGCGAGCAGGACCGGCCGGGCCGGGTCATCGGTGTCGAGGCCACGAGCCCGTCCGCGCGGCGGGCGATCTCGGCATTGAGCCCTTCTGCTTCCAGCGCTGCGGTGGACGCGATCTCGATCTGTGTGGAGGTCTCCTCGGCCGAC
Source organism: uncultured Nocardioides sp. (assembly GCA_965364795.1). Classification (GTDB taxonomy): domain Bacteria; phylum Actinomycetota; class Actinomycetes; order Propionibacteriales; family Nocardioidaceae; genus Nocardioides. The sequence goes on along the minus strand of CBDTZB010000126.1, from coordinate 3,576 downwards.
ACGTGGTGGGCCAGCCACTTGCGCGACACCAGATCCTCGACCACGGTGACGGCCATGCGGCTGCGAGGGAAATGGGTGGTGTCGTAGATCCAGATCGAGTTCGTAGCCCGTTCCTCCCACGCCGGGAACGACCGCTTCGGGCTGCGCCCAACCCTGGGAGGTTGGCGCAGCACCAGCCCACGGGCTGCCAGGACACGTTTCACCGTCGATGGCGACACCCACACCCGTCCGAGGTAGGACCCGCGATGCGCGAGCTTGCGGTGCGACCTGTCGATCTCGCCCCACTCGGCGTAGAGCACAACGATCTGTTCGATCTCCTCGTCGAGCAGCCCATGGACCGCCCCGCCCCCGGTCGGCAGATCATCCAACCGGCCCGCCCCACGTCGCTGTTGCCAGCGCCACGCGCGACGCTCGGCAAGCTCGAGCACGCCGGCGGCACGTCGCAACGACCAGCCCGCTTCGGTCGCGTGGTCGATCAGGTCCAGCAACCCGAGCTTGGTGGCCGTGTCCACGCGTGCGGGGATCCGGCCATTCAGCCCCAACCGTCTTTCCCTCTCGCAATGTGAGCTTGACCGCGAGCTCCTTCACCGCTTCGCCCAACCTGGTGATCTCCGCGTGCGCGGCTTCCAGTTCCCGATCGCGTTGCTTCGCGGGGCGGCCGGGCTTGGACTGCGACAACGCCGCGAGCGCGCCGTCCTTCGCGACCTGCCGGATCCGCAGGATCGTGGAACGATCGTCCTGCCACGCCTCGGCCGCCTCGCCCGGCCAGCTCGCCCGGTTCGACCGGCCCGCCCCCGATCTCGCCGCCGGGGAGATTCAGCGAGCGCCATCAGCCGCACGGTCTCGTCATCGAGCGCGCAGTCGTTGCGCATCCCGCCGCGGTCTACGTTGATGCGGTTGCTGCTTCAACCACCGAGAGCCTCGTCGCAGAACCAAGCCCGGCCCACGCCACGCCTGCCAGCTCGTCGAGCATCATGACCTCTCCGAGTTCCGCCGCCCGATGCAGCCGATCCCCGGGCGGGTGCAGGCCGCGCTCGACCGAGGGGCGTACGACGGCGACGTGTCCACGTTCGACGATCCGAACCAGATGCTCGACGTCACCGGCTCCGGCGACGGGCTGACCGACGACGTGGTCCGCCTGCCGAACGGGCAGCTCCTGGTCGCCTGCCTGACCGAGATGCCCGGCGTGACCGCAGCCATGTGGGACTGGTGGTTCTCCTGGCACAGCTACACCAACGAGCGCTACTGCCTGTGGCACCCAGACGACCATGTGGCGACGTCGCTCGAGGAGGACCGCCGCTCCGAGCCGTCGATCCGGCGCCGCTACGTGGGCAACATCTCCCATGTGGACGAGTACATCGGTGGCGAGCTGCAGCGCCTCGCCATCCGGTTCGTCGAGCCGGCATCGGTCGGGCTCGACCAGTCACGCCTCGACGCGATCGGTGTGGCCATCTGCGCTCGTACCGCGCTGCGCGGGGAACGGCTCGCAGCCGGCTGGCTCATCCACCTCGTCGAGGACACCGAAACCGGGAGCCGCATGCACAGCCGGTTTCTGCTGGGCGACGCCGAGTCGGAGATCCCCGTCGTCGGTCCGCTCCTCACCCGCATCGTCAACACCGAACGCGTCCGCAAGCAGCTCGTGTCCGATGAGTCCGGCATCGCCCTGCTCCTCCACTGCGCGCAGGAGATGAACCACCTCGCGTCGATCCTGCCGGAGCTCCATGAGCGCCTTGGGGGGTCCGAGTAGTCGCCCACCGCCTTCGCGATCGTGTCGCCCGTGTCGGACGACGCTCAGCCGTGAGCGTCGCGCTCCTCGTCGGTCATCCGTGCCGGGTCGAGGCGGAACGCGAACATCCGGTCGGGCTCGATCGTGGCGAAGGCCGAGTCGGCGGCCCAGTCGCGCCAGCCCTCGCCGTACTTCGCGATGCACGCTCGGGTCAGCCCGGCGGCGATCCGTTCATCGGCGTCGGTGACGTCGAGCTCGCGCGCACGGCCGTGGACGGTGACCGCGAACTCCTCCGCCGGCAGGTGTGTGGCGCTCACCGCCGGACGGGCGCGCAGGTGACGGAAGCGCAGCGACGTGGGGGAGGAGCTGAAGCACAGCTGGCCGTGGATGAGGAAGCCGTCGACCGGCGCGGTGAGCGGACGGCCGTCGGACGTCGAGGTGGCGAGCACGAGCAGGCACATCCCCTGCATCCGCTCGACGATGTCGGCAGCCGTCACCTTCCAGCGGTCCTCGTGGACCGCGGCCAAGTGGGTGCCGGCGCGGGCGTACGAGGCGTCCATGACCGACTGCATCCGGGCGAGGTCGTCGGCGGTCTCGAACACGATCGCTCCCGCTGCCTACTTGCGGTTGCCGAAGGTCAGCGGGGCGTCGAAGTCCTCGGCCTTCACCAGCGCCATCACGGCCTGGAGGTCGTCGCGGCTCTTGGATGCGACGCGCACCTTGTCGCCCATGTTCGTCGGCGTGACCTTCATCTTGGAGCCCTTGATGAGCTTCACGATGGCCTTGGCGACGTCCGGCGGCATCGCCGTGACGAGGGTGACGTCGATCTTGGAGCGACCCTGCCCGATCGGCGTCGGGTCCGACGCGTCGACCGCCTTGAGCGAGACCTTGCGCTTCACGAGCTTCGTCTGCAGGACGTCGAGGACCGCGGTCACGCGCTCGTCGGAGACGGACTCCAGCAGGATCCCCTCCTCGCCGTGCCACTCGACCTTCGACTCCGTGCCCTTGAAGTCGTAGCGGTTCGCGATCTCCTTGTAGGCCTGGTTGATGGCGTCATCAACGTCCTGGCGGTTCACGCCCGCCTCGATGTCGAAGCTGGATTCGGCCACGGCAGCAAGCTCCCTGAGAGGTGTCGTCGTTCGCCCCGAGCCTAGTGCGGAGCCGGTCGGCGGCCAGAGCGCGCGCAGGCCACGGCCGAGCGGGGCTGTCCCGATGTGGCGGGCTGGCCCTCGGCTCCCTACCATGCGCCGTCGCCCGTCAAGGGTGGCCGCAACACCCCTGGTGGGATGCCCGAGTGGCCAAAGGGAACGCGCTGTAAACGCGTCGGCATTGCCTACGCAGGTTCAAATCCTGCTCCCACCACGCTGCCGGCCGACACGACCGTCAGAGCACGTCGCAAGCGCAAGTCGCGAAGTACACAACTGCATAGCGCCCTGGTAGCTCAGTCGGTAGAGCGCTTCCATGGTAAGGAAGAGGTCCGCGGTTCGATTCCGCGCCAGGGCTCGTGGCACGACGCATGACGTCGTGCCGACGTGGCGGCGTAGCTCAGTTGGTTAGAGCACACGACTCATAATCGTGGTGTCGGTGGTTCGAGTCCACCCGTCGCTACCAGTCACACGCCGTCCGTCGCCGGGCGGCGTTTGTGCGTTCGGAGGAGGCGACCCGTCGGGAGGGCGAGCGCTACGCTCCGTGCGCGCCTCGGCAACCTGTGCCGGGGCGTTCACGACGAGCCCGGGCTCTCGACCAACCGCCCATCCCTACTCACGCCGCAGCCCAACGAGCGCGGCGCCCTGCTGGAGGCCTGTCATGGCGAAGGAAAAGTTCGAGCGGAACAAGCCGCACATGAACAT
>CBDTZB010000125.1:0-6892 GCA_965364795.1 uncultured Nocardioides sp. | reverse complement strand
CTCGCACCCCTGACGATGTGGGAGGAGAAGAACACCGGCACCAACCTGCCGGCCCAGATCGAGCTCTACTCCACCCCACAGACGTCGGGGAAGCCGGAGTACAAGTTCCTCTTCATGGCCAAGGGTGGCGGGTCCGCCAACAAGTCCTTCCTCTTCCAGGAGACCAAGGCGGTCCTGAACCCCCAGCGGATGCTGGAGTTCCTCGACGAGAAGATTCGCTCGCTCGGCACCGCCGCCTGCCCGCCGTACCACCTGGCCGTGGTCATCGGCGGCACCAGCGCCGAGTTCGCCCTGAAGACCGCGAAGTACGCCTCAGCGCACTACCTCGACAACCTGCCGACCGAGGGATCGATGTCGGCGCACGGGTTCCGTGACCTCGAACTCGAGGAGGAGGTCTTCAAACTGACCCAGGACTTCGGAATCGGCGCCCAGTTCGGGGGCAAGTACTTCTGCCACGACGTTCGCGTCGTTCGACTCCCCCGCCACGGCGCCTCCTGCCCGGTGGCCATCGCGGTCTCCTGCTCGGCGGACCGCCAGGCCCTAGGCAAGATCACGCCTGAGGGAGTTTTCCTCGAGCAGTTGGAGATGGACCCGGCCCACTACATGCCCGAAGCGGGGATCGCGGCCGACATCTCCGGCGGAGAGGTCATCTCCATCGACCTCAACCAGCCGATGGACGACATCCTGGCTGAACTTTCCAAGCACCCGGTGAAGACGCGGCTCTCCCTGACCGGGCCCCTGGTCGTCGCTCGCGACATCGCGCACGCCAAGATCAAGGAGCGCCTCGACGCCGGCGAGGAGATGCCGCAGTACCTGCGCGATCATCCCGTCTATTACGCCGGACCCGCCAAGACGCCGGACGGGATGGCATCGGGATCCTTCGGTCCGACTACGGCCGGCCGGATGGACTCCTACGTGGAGCAGTTCCAGGCCGCTGGCGGATCCAAGATCATGCTGGCCAAGGGCAACCGCAGCAAGCAGGTCACCGAGGCCTGCGGCACTCACGGAGGCTTCTACCTCGGCTCCATCGGAGGTCCCGCCGCCCGACTGGCCCAGGACTGCATCACCGATGTGTCGGTGCTGGAGTACGAAGAGTTGGGCATGGAAGCGGTCTGGAAGATCGAGGTCGAGAACTTCCCCGCCTTCATCGTGGTCGACGACAAGGGCAACGACTTCTTCACCGACCCATCCGGCGCGGTCACGGTCCCCCTCAGCGGGATCCGCGTCCGATCGGCGGAGTGACGGCCTCCTGACGACCGAGCATTAAGACGCCTCTCACCCCACTCGCAGACGGGCTACTGTTGCAACATGGCACGACGAGGACCCAAACGCGACGACGCTGCGCGACGACGCATTCTCGACGCTACGCGGGACCTGATCTGCGAGCACGGACCCGGGCGCGTCACGATCAATCAGATCACCGCCTCGGCCCACGTGGGGAAACAAACGATCTACCGCTGGTGGCCCAGTCGCTCGGCCCTGGTCGTCGACGCTTTGGCTGATCTCGTCGAGGAGCAGGCCTTCATCATCCCCGAAGGTGACCAAGCAGCCACGGCCCGAGATGCCGTCGCCCAGCACATGCTTCGGCTTGCCGCAACCTTCGAGTCGCCGGCGGGGGCGATGATCAGAGAACTGGTCGGCGATGCTCAGGGCGACACCGCCGTCGCAGGGTTGTTCCATCGACGCTTCATGCACGAACGCCGGGAACGGGCTGCCGCCACCTTGCAGAGCGGAATCGATCGAGGAGAACTCCGCTCGGATCTGTCGATCGAGACCATGCTGGACGTGCTCTACGCGCCCTTCTGGTTCCGCCTGCTGCTCGACCACGAGCGCCTCGACTCCGGGCTAGGCGAAGAGATCCTGACCATTGTCTGGCCCGGGCTGACCCCCCAACCCTGAGAGCGACTACCTCTGCCGCCGACCCATCTTCGGAGCACTGTCAGGGATCGGGTCGGGAGGAGACGGCTCGCCGAGTCGCTCGTGCTCCTTCTCGCGGACCGCGCGCTTGATCTGCTGCAGGTTGTTCCGCAGCAGGTCCGAGACCAACTCGTCCATCCTTGGATCACCCAGGGCAGCGATCAGAACGCGCATGGAGGTCTCGGTGACCTCAGAGACGATTGTCTCGTAGCCCGGGATCCGACTGACGATCCTGGCGTTGGGGTCCTCGCGGACCTTCTCTGCGATCAGCGCCTTCAACTCGTCGTGATTCTCGAGGATCGCTGAAGAAATGTTCTGCGTGTAGTGGCCGGTCTGAATCACCGCCGCCACCTCATCAAGAACCACGATCGTCAGAGGCCGCTTCACCAACTCCAGGAGCCAGGAGATCAACCGACTGGCCCGGCGTAGTACCCAGGGCTGCCGCATGCCTAGACGCACCAGCAGTGCGCCCACCATCGTGGCGACGGTCGATCCCACGATGAGAACCATCAGCACGAGAAGCAACACCTGCAGAGTGCTCAGATCCTCCAACCACTGAGTCATTCGCCGGGCCTTTCGTTCGGGGGATTCGGATGGACAACGCGTGTCCGGGTCAGAGCGTGACATTCCCACCCTGAGGTCGTCACGCGGCCCAACTGAACGAGCATCCCTGCGGAGAACTGGGTACGGTCCAGATATGGCGCAGGAATATACCGATCCAGTCGACCCCGAGAACGCCGGCACCTCAGCGGACTACCGGGTGGAGCACGACTCCATGGGCGAGGTGCAGGTGCCGCGCGACGCCCTGTGGGCCGCGCAGACCCAGCGAGCCGTCGAGAACTTTCCGATCAGCGGCACGACCATCGAGCCGGCTCTGATCCATGCGTTGGGTCAGGTCAAGGCCGCTGCCGCGGTCGCGAACCGGGACCTCGACGTGATCAGCGACGACCAGGCGCGCGCGATCATCGATGCTGCGGCCCAGGTGTCGCGCGGCGAGCACGACTGCGAGTTCCCGATCGATGTCTTCCAGACCGGCTCGGGGACGAGTTCGAACATGAACGCCAACGAGGTGATCGCAACGCTGGCCGGCCGCCAGTGCGACGGGGTGCACCCCAACGACCACGTCAACGCCAGCCAATCCAGCAACGACACCTTCCCGACCGCCATTCATGTGGCCGCCACCCTGGCCATCGTGAATGACCTGCACCCCGCCCTGGATGCCCTGGCCTCGTCCCTGGAAGCCAAGGCTGAGGAGTTCGCTGGCCTCGTGAAGTCCGGTCGAACCCACCTGATGGACGCCACTCCGGTGATGTTGGGTCAGGAGTTCGGCGGGTATGCCGCCACGGTGCGCTACGCGGCGGAGCGTCTGGACGCCGTACTCCCTCGGGTGCGGGAACTGCCGCTGGGAGGCACCGCCGTCGGCACCGGAATCAACACCCCGGATGGTTTCGCCGAACGTGCCATCGCCGCGCTGGGCGAGGTTACGAAGCAGCCCTTCACCGAGGCTCGCAACCACTTCGAGGCGCAGAGCACACGGGACTCTTTGGTCGAGCTGAGCGGCGTCCTGCGGACTATCGCTGTTGGGCTGACCAAGATCGCCAACGACCTGCGGTGGATGGCGTCCGGTCCGACCACAGGGCTCGGCGAGATCCACCTCCCCGATCTGCAACCCGGATCGAGCATCATGCCCGGGAAGGTCAACCCGGTTCTCCCCGAGGCACTGCTGATGGTGTGTGCGCAGGTGATAGGCAACGACGCCACCGTCACGGTGGCTGGAGCCTCGGGAAACTTCGAACTGAACGTAGCGATGCCCGTTATGGCCCGCAGCCTGCTCGAATCGATCCGACTGCTGTCCACCTCCACTCGCGTGCTGGCCGAGCGCTGTGTCGACGGAATCACCGCCGAGGTCGACCAGATGCGGCGCTACGCCGAGTCCTCACCTTCGGTCGTTACGCCGCTGAACAAACACCTCGGTTATGAGGAGGCGGCCAAGATCGCCAAGCAGGCGATTGCGGAGGGCGCCACGATCCGCGAGACCGTGATCGCGAGGGGTTACGTCGAGCGGGGAGACCTCACCGAGGCCGAGTTGGACGCGGCTCTCGACGTCGAGTCGATGACCGGCCAGCGGTAGCGGTTAGTACCAGCCCACCGCTTGGCTGTGGCCCCAGGCGCTGCACGGGCTGCCGTAACGGTCCTGGATGTAGCCCAGGCCCCAGGTGATCTGGGTGACCGGGTTGGTCGCCCAGTCGGCTCCGGCCGACGCCATCTTGGAGCCGGGCAGCGACTGCGGGATGCCGTACGCCGACGAGGTCGGGTTGTCGGCCCGCGGGTTCCAACCAGACTCGCGGGTGTAGAGCGAGTCCAGGCACCCGAACTGGTCCGAGGAGAAGCCGAACTGCGGCAGCAGGGCGCGGGCGATGTCGCGCGGGTCGGAGTCGGAGAGGCTTTCGCTGGCCGTCATGGCCTCGCCCACCTCATCGGAGAGCGCGGCCTGCTTCACCGGGTCGGCGACATCGCGACGGTCCGAACGCGAGACGACAGGTGCGCGGTCGGACAGATCGGCCAAGTCAGGTAGGTCGAGGCTGTTCAGCGCGGCGGAAGCGACCTTGTCGGTAGCGGCAGGCACCTGAGCCGGTGCTGCTGCTGAAGTCGACGTCGCGGTGGTGCTCCCCGTGGCGGCCAGTTGGCCGGGCTGCGTGCTGACCATGCCGCCGGAGACCGCGACGCCGGTTGCGGCGACAGCCACACCGGAAAGGACCACGGCCCGGCGAGCCGTGCGCACCGGACGTTCTAAGGCCGAGGCTTTGGGCGCGCGGTGCTTGGGGAGTTGCTTGGCGTGCTTGGTCAAGAGAACCCAGACGGTAGGCAGCAGAGGACGTGGAGGAGCGTGATGTGGGGAGATCGACCAGATCGGAGGGGAAGGTCACGAAAGGGTCACGGGTCACTGTGCCCGACCGGAGAGGTCGGTGCAAACCGAACCACACAACTCGTGGGGGAAATTTTGCCATCCGACGCCTCATCGTTCCCACCGACCCCACGCACCCCCTGCTCCCCCAGCGGAGGCCGGCGCAGACCGTCAGATGGTCACGTTCTCCAGCATCTCCGTCACCAAAGCCGCGATGGGCGACCGCTCGGACCGGGTCAAGGTTACGTGCGCAAACAGCGGGTGGCCCTTGAGCTTCTCGACCACGGCGACCACCCCGTCATGGCGTCCCACCCGCAGGTTGTCCCGCTGGGCGACATCGTGGGTGAGGACCACCTTCGAGTTCGCCCCGATCCGCGAGAGCACCGTCAGCAACACGTTGCGCTCCAGCGACTGCGCCTCGTCAACGATCACGTAGGCGTCGTGGAGGGAACGACCGCGGATGTGAGTCAGCGGCAACACCTCGAGCATGTCGCGGTCCATGATCTCGTCGATGACGTCCGTGGTGGTCATCGACCCCAGGGTGTCGAAGACGGCCTGCGCCCAAGGCGACATCTTCTCCGACTCTGAGCCGGGCAGGTAGCCGAGTTCCTGACCACCGACGGCGAACAGCGGGCGGAAGACGACGACCTTCTTGTGTTGGCGACGCTCGAGCACAGCCTCGAGTCCGGCGCAGAGCGCCATGGCGGACTTGCCGGTGCCAGCCCTACCTCCGAGGGAAACGATGCCGACTTCAGGGTCCAGAAGAAGCTCCAGGGCGACCCGCTGCTCCGCGCTGCGGCCGTGGATGCCGAACGCCTCCCGGTCACCGCGGACCAGGTGCACCTGCTTGTCAGGACCCACCCGCCCCAGCGCGGAGCCGCGCTCGGAGAGCAGGACCAGCCCCTGGTGGCAGGGCAGGTTACGAGCCTCCGCCAGATCCAGCACGCTGTCGGCGTAGAGCTCGTCCAGAGCATCAGCTTCCACGTCGAGCTCAGCCATCCCGGTGTAGCCGGAGTCGGAGTCGCCTCCGGTCTCCGCGCGATACTCCTGCGCATCCAGCCCTACAGCAGACGCCTTGATGCGCAGCGGGAGGTCCTTCGAGACCAGGGTGACGTCGTACCCCTCATCGGCGAGGTTCTTCGCCACGGCCAGGATCCGGGTGTCGTTGTCCCCCAACCGGAAGCCGGACGGGAGCGAGTTCGCGTCGGTGTGATTGAGCTCTACCCGCAGTGTGCCGCCCTCCTCCCCCACACCGACCGGCTTGTCGAGACGGCCATGGACGATGCGCAACTCATCGAGCATCCGCAGCGCCGAACGCGCGAAGTAACCCAACTCGGGGTGGTGGCGTTTCCCCTCCAACTCGGTGATCACCACCACGGGCAACACCACCTCGTGTTCAGCAAACCGCCGAATCGCCCCGGGATCAGCCAACAGGACACTGGTGTCCAGGACATAGGTGCGGCGGGTGGTGCTCTCGGTGCCTTCGGTGCTTTCGGAGATGACAGGTGATGCGGTCACGGTGTTCCCCTTGCGGAACCGCACGCGCACTCAGCGCCCGGTCCTAGGCAGCGCAGATGGACCGGAAGCCGGAACCCCTTCCAACCCGAGCGCCGGAGTGCCGGCGTCCTTCCCACGGACAGGTTGGAATCTGTCCTGCGGTTAGGTCGTGAATGCTCACGAGCGGGCCTCCCGATATAGCGAGCTTCCCCACTCGCCAACGTCTCGAAAGTACGCCCGCTGCCGCCTCGATCGTGGGCGACACGCCCTGCTTGAGGGGCGCGGTGGGCTGGTCGTTCTTGCGCGGCGTCGTACTCGGTGGCGGAGGTTGGCCGAAGAAACTCCTGCTTGGACGAGAAAGTTTTATCGGCCAAGCGTGAGTTTCACCGGCCGGCCGGTGAAACTCCCGCGGTCTCAGGTCCCGAAGCGACGCTCGCGCTCGGCGTAGGCGCGCACGGCGCGAAGGAAGTCAACCTTGCGGAAATCGGGCCAGTACGCCTCACAGAAGTAGAACTCCGACTTGGCGCTCTGCCAGAGCAGGAACCCCCCGAGCCGCTGCTCACCCGAGGTGCG
>CBDTZB010000124.1:0-6917 GCA_965364795.1 uncultured Nocardioides sp. | reverse complement strand
AGCCCACCGACAAGGTCCCCGTCACTCACGTCGTCGAACACCGGATCCGGACCCATCCCCTGAGCCACCTCGACCAACCTGTCCCATCCCACCGCCATCGCCGCTCCTCGGAGTATCGAGCACAGCTCGAACGTAGAAGCCACGTGTGACACGCCGGCCCGAGGTCACGCGCACTCGCCGACTTGCCCCTGACGACCGAACTCCGCCGGCGATGAGTTCGGCAGTCAGTGTTGGTCGATAGGGCACAACGAACGGCCTGTATCGGGCGTTACCGTTCGTGTGCGACCGCAGCCGCAGGGACCGCTCTTCCCGATGGGCTACATGTGCGCTACCTTCGCGCTACACAACAGGGAAACCGACGTGGCAGGCAGCACATCCTTCCGTCTCAGTGACGACGCCAAGATGCGTCTGTCACAACGAGCCGAGCGTGAGGGTCTCAGTGGGACGGCGTTGCTCGAACGACTCATCATCGAAGGCGTCGACACGCTCGATCACCCGGGGATCATCTACGCCGGTCCGCCCCATGATCGACGTGCTGCCCTGGCGTCCGGCCCCGATGTCTGGGAGATCGTCGCTCGGCTCCGTGAACTGGAAGGCGTCGAGGAGGATCGCATCGCAACCCTCGCGGCAGAAACCGATCTCCATCCGCGACAGATCCGTACGGCACTTGAGTTCGCAGCGCGACACTCCAACGACATTGACGCACGCATCGAACGCAACGAGAAGGCGATCGCCGAGGGTCGGCACGCGGCCGTTCAGCGGCAGGCGCTGCTCGCGTGAGGCTGCAAATCGACGAGATGTTCCCAAGCGATGCCGCCCGTCAACTGCGTGAGGACCTTGGGCACGATGCTGTCCACGTCAACGAGATTGGGTTGCGGGGCGCGGAGGACCGCCTGGTCGCCGTTACGGCCCGCGCGGAGGGTCGGGCGGTCGTGACCGAGAACATCGTGGACTTCGCGGGCGAGCAGGACCTGGTGCTCGTGTGCGTGCTCAAGCGCAACCTCCCCGCGGGCAGCGCGCAGGCGAGCGCACTCGCCCACCTCCTGGACCGCTGGATCGTGGCAACACCGAACCCCTACTTGGGGCAACACTGGCCGACGTGACCTTGGCCGCAGCCACCTGCGGAGAACCGCCAAACTCGTCAGGTGACTCCGCGGAGTCGACCACGCTTATGGGCTGGATACGTCAGCGGCTCGAGCTGGTCATCGGCGTGTCGCGCTCGATCTGGGAGATCCGCGAGGCGGTGACGCCGAGCAGCTCGGCCACATCGCGAACCGTCAGGCCCGCGCCTCGTAGTTCGGCCACGGCCTTGGGGGTCAGTCGACGGCTGCGTGCGCTCAACTCGGCAACTCGCCGACGAAGCTCAAGCAGTTCGAACGTCTCCTGGGACACCACGGTCTCGTCGAGCGTCGGGACGACCTCGACGTCGAAGCTGTCTTCATTGACGTCGAGCACCAAGGCGATCGCCTCACGGATGGCAACATCCGCTTGGTCGAGCCGACGTGACTGTGAGGCGACCTCGCGGCCGTCGACCTCGATGGCGATCAGTGACCACCAGCTCCCGTCGCGGGTTGCAGTGACGGTGTAGGTCATGTCCACCAGTCCTCTCCGAGCTTGTCGGACACCTGTCTCAGGATCGACCGGGCGGTGTTCTCGGCAATCTCCCGATGATTGGGTACCGGGATCCGCAAGCCATCCAGCGAGAAGACCTCGTGTCCGCCGGTGTTGCGCAAGGACACAAATTCCAAGTCCGCGTCGCGGGCTGCGTCGCGGATCTGTCTGATGAGGTCACGTCGTTTCACGAGGGTAAGTGTAGGAGCTGTACAGCGTCAAGTGAACCGACTGAACACAACTGTGCATATCCGCCACGATCACCAGGGACGTCGCAAGTCATCGACGGGCGATACACGCGGTGTTGAAGAGGCAGTGATGGCATGGGTACGCATTCAAAAGCACTCGACAGGCGCATACTTGCATGACATACTCCCCTCATGCGAACCTCTGTGATGATCGACGACGAACTCGCGGCCGAAGCACGCGAGTTGGGCATCAACGTGTCCGAAGCAGCCCGCGATGGGCTGCGCCGCGAGGTGCGTCGACGTCGCGCGGAACTCGACCGTCGCGCGTACCTGGCCAACCCCGAGGCCGAGGACGACGCGTGGCCCGAGGCTTGGGGAGGCCAGTGAGGCGGGGTGACATCTGGCTGGCGGACGTGGGCCACAAGACTCGACCTGTGCTCGTGCTCACCCGTGACGAGGTCATTGACGTTCGCGCGAACGTCACCGTGGCAGAGGTGACCACGCAGGTGCGAGGTCTTGCCGTCGAGGTGCCGGTCGGCATGGAGACAGGAATCGACGAGTCTTCGGTCATCAACTGCGACGGCATTCACACGATCCCGCAACGTCGACTGACGCAGCAGATCGGAGCGATCGAGGACGAAGTGCTCAGCGATGTGTGCGCCGCGATCGCGACCGCCTTGGGCTGCGACCTGGACTGATTCGGCATCAGTTGCCGAGGAACAGCTGAGAACCGCCAGACTTCTCTGTTTCGTGGGGGCAGCGAGTAATCACCCTCGAATCCAAGTCGGGGGCGGCCGGGTGCCGACGCTGGGGTGCCGTGCCTGCCGGACGCCTACGATGGCTGCGCTTGAAGGGGAAGCATGTTTGCTCTTGCGTTGAGTCTGTTGGCGTTCGTTACCTATGTGCCGGGTAGTCGTCTCGCGTTCCGAGTCCTCGGGTGGGAGCGGCCGACTCGGCACTGGTGGCTGCCGTGGCTCGCTGCGGTCACGTTGACGATGGCGTGGTTCTTGCCCGCCGTGAAGGTCTCAGCCGGAAGCGACACCTTTCTGTTGCACGCCGTTGGGGGCGGCTGCTCTGTTGCGCTGATGGCGTTCTTCGTGTCAAGCAATCGTCGAGTGTCGAATGTCGGGCAACGACTGGCAATCACGTTGGCCATGGTGTCGGTCCTGGGTGTTGCCAACGAGATCCTTGAGTTGATCATCGACCACCTTGCCGGGACATATCTGACCGCGGACAGTGCATCAGACCTGCTGGCCAACACGGTTGGTGCGTGTGTGGCCTTCGCCGTCATCGAACTCGTTGTGTTGCTGCGTGTGCCCCATCAGGTTGCGTGATCGACCCAACCGCTAACCGCCACGATGCTCTGTCGTCGAGCGGGCCACGCGTTGGGCGTTAGCGTCTGGCATGCGACCGCAGTCATAAGACGTCAAGGTGGTCGGGCCGGGATGGCTGCATCAGCGCAGCGGTAGCAACCGGACTCGAATGTCCTTCGGGCCGACTGCGACGATTGCGCCCGCTTGAAGTTCGTTGTCCGCGAGATCGATCGCCTGGAGAATGAGCGCTGACATCTGGTCGGCTGGCATGAGACCCAGTTCGCGCGTCAGGATGACCGACGGGCTGGCTGCTCGGTCGGCCGCGAGCAGACTGCCGAAGTCGGTGTCTGAGGTCACGATGGTCTGGCCACGCTCGCGAGCGTGGCTGGCCACATCCGGGTCGACGGCGCGCTCAAGGCCAACGTCGGAGGTGTGCTCAACCTCGTGACCGGCGGCTCTGAGGATCTCGGCCAACGCGAGGGGGAGGTTCTGGTCGACCAGCAGCTTCACGCGGGCTCACGAAGCGGGAAGGTGTGGGACTCGCTCGCCTGGGCTGCGTAGAGCAACGCTTGTTGAATGTCCTCGTCCTGTATGAACGCGTACTCGTCTCTGATTTGGTCGGCGGTCCTGCCTGCGGCGACCAGTCGGACGAGCTGGGAGACCGTGAATCGGTATCCCCGAATGCATGCCTGCCCACCCATCTTGTCTGGCTCGACGGTGATCCGGTCCAGCATGTGTCGGCTCCTTGACAACTCACAGGGTATGCAACGATGGGTGGCCTCGGCCGAGATGATGAGTTCTTCGGGGCGACAGCTTGTATCCGCCACTATGGACTGGCTGTCGTTGCCCTGCGTTGTGCGCCGTTGTCAACACTGACTGCCGAACTGGGGTTCTCCCGAGGTCTGCAACGAAGAACACTGACGGCCGCACTCAACCGGCGATGATCGCCAGGACTTCGTCGTGGACCGCCCCGTTGGTCGACAGGGCGTTGCCGCCGTCGATCGTGACGGTGCCGTCGAGGTCGGTGAAACGGCCACCGGCGGCCTCGACCAGGACCTTGACGGCGGCGAGGTCCCACGGGCTGACCGCAGCCTCGATCGCGACCTCGATCACGCCGGACGCGACGAGGCAGTGCTGCCAGAAGTCGCCGTACCCACGTTGGCGTCGGGTGGCGCGGGCCAGGCGTTCGACGACGGGGCCGCGGTCGGTGTCGAGGAAGTAGCTGAGGCCGCCGTACGACACCTCGCCGTCAGCCAGCGAGCGGTCGCTGACCGTGACCTCACGGCCGTCCATCGTCGCGATGCGACCTTCGGCCGTGACGAGCCCGGTCCAGCGACTCCCCAGTGCTGGCGCGGAGATGACGGCGACCTGGGCGTCCCCGGCCTGCAGAGCGATCAGCGTCCCCCACACGGGGTTGCCGGAGACGAAGTTGTTGGTGCCGTCGATCGGATCGATGATCCAACGGGGCGCGTCGGGTTCGCCAGAGAGGCCGTCCTCCTCCCCCAGCATGGCGTGACCGGGGAACGCGTCGGCGATCATTGCCCGCAGGCGCCGCTCGACGCCGACGTCGGTGGCGGTGACGAACGTGCCGTCACGCTTGCGGTCGACCTGCTTGGCCTCGTGGAAGGCAGGCAGGGAGACCGCATCGGCCGCGTCCGCCAGTTGCTCGGCGAACGCCAACCAGTCCTTGGCGGACGTCACCAGTCGAAGGACTGGTCGTCGAAGCGCAGGATGATGTCGTTGGGCTGCACGGTGAGGGTGACCTCGTCCTTGGGCACCCACAGTGGAATGCACGGGCCCTGGCCGGCGTGGCCCATGAGGCAGATGAGGATCTGGCCCTCGTCATCGATGCCGATGATCTGGCGCGCGTAGCTCAGGAGCTCGTGGAACTGCGCGTTGCCAGCCCGACGCTTCTGGTAGGCCGAGGCCCAGCGAGACTCAGAACGCCCGTAGTTGGCGATCATCTGGCCCGGCTTGATGCGGGTGATCGACTTCATGGATCGGACGGTCTTGAGGGGCTTGTCCTGCTTGGGCAGCTTGCCCACGCGGATCGCGCCGTCCGCCGTGGACAGCGGTCCGGGAAGCTCCTCGAGCTCGAACGTTCCGGCCGCCTGGGCAGCCTTCTGCCGCTCGACGGGGATCTCGACCTCGACCTTGCTCTTTGACGCCACCGGGCACTCCGGGTGTGGGACCTGAACGGAAAGAAATGCTGACTTGCGAGGGTAGCGACGGCTGTCAGAACTTCACGCCGAGTGCTGTCGCCAGCCAGTCGAGGTAGTCGCGGGTCTGCCCCGCAAGCTCCGCGAACCGCTCCGGGAAGTCCCCTCGCCGCACCTCGGCCTCGCTCAGCGGGCGCGACAAGGTGTGGCTGCGCTTGCGAAGGTCGTCGATCCGCGGGTCCTGCGCGTCGAAGCCGCGGGGAGCACGCACCAGGGCGTCGTCGGACGTCTGCCAGCCGCGGATGGCGTCCTCGGAAGCGACGGCGTCCCAGGTGGCGGGCTTGTCGACGATGCGCTTGCGGATGGCCGCGAGTGACGGACCGTGGGGACGCCAGACACCGGCACCCATCCAGCAGTTGCCGGGCTCGAGGTGCAGGTAGACGCCGGGCGCGTGGACGTCCTTGCCGGCGTCGTGGCGGAACTGGGCACCAAGGTGGGTCTTGTACGGCGTCTTGTCCTTCGAGAACCGGATGTCGCGGTGGATCCGGAACATGGATCCACCGGACTTGTGGTCGTCGGCCACGAGGTGCTTCGACACGTGGCGGTGCAAGGGGTCTTCCACCTCGCGGATGAACGCCAGCATGGGCTCGCGGGCATCGGCCTCGAACCGCTCGCGATTCTCCTCGAACCAGGCGCGGTCGTTGTGGACGTCCAGGTCGAACAGGAAGTCGAAGGTCCGCTTGGTGAACTGGCCAGCCATGGCTGGGCCTCCCCGAAGGGTGGTTGGTACTCCCGACCGGATTCGAACCGGCGTCACCTGCGTGAAAGGCAGGGATCCTAGGCCGCTGGACGACGGGAGCAGGAGGGGCGCAGACTAGCCGTGGTGGCCGGCTGCGATGGACTCCGGGTGTGTCTGACGGGGGCCACGGGGACCACGCAGACCCCAGAACAACACCCGCCAGAGGGCTTCGAGCACGATTGCGCGGGAGATCTTCGAGGCGCCCGCACGGCGCTCAGTGAAGGTGATCGGGACCTCGCCCACCCGGAAGCCCGCGCGCCAGGTGGCCAGCGCGGTCTCCAACTGGAAGCTGTAGCCCTCGGAGGCCAACTCGCGGACGCCGATGTGCTCAAGGACCTCGCGCCGGAAGGCACGGAAGCCGCTGGTGGCGTCGTTCAGCGGCATGCCGGTGACGACCTGGACATAGCGGTTGCCGCCGGCGGACAGCGCACGCCGGTGCCAAGGCCAGTTCACGACGCCGCCGCCCGGGACATAGCGCGAGCCCAGGACCAGGTCGTGGTCGTCGGTCGCCCCGATGAGTGCGTCGAGGGCGAACGGATCGTGGGAGAGGTCGGCATCCATCTCCACCAGGATGTCGTAGCCCTCGTCCATGCCGATGCCCAGGCCGAGGCGGTACGCCGAGCCCAGGCCGGACTTGGACGCCCGGTGGCGTACGCGAAGGCGGGGTTCGTCGGCAGCGAGGTCGTCGGCCAGTTCCCCGGTTCCGTCGGGCGATCCGTCGTCCACGATCAGCAGGTCGACCTCGACGGGGCGCGCGAGGACCTCGCGAACGACCTCGACGAGGTTGTCGATCTCGTTGTAGGTCGGGATCACGACCAGGATGCGGGACATGGGCAGGGCCTCAGAC
>CBDTZB010000123.1:0-6974 GCA_965364795.1 uncultured Nocardioides sp. | reverse complement strand
TGACGCGCGCCTTCATGTTCGCCGACTCCAGCGTGGCCACCGAGATCCACCGGGTGGGCCTGCTACTCACCTCGATGTTGACCCGCGCCATGCGCCCAGAAGAAGCCCGTCACGACATTCTCAGCGACGAGGACATCGCGATCGCCCGCGTCGTGGGCGACGTCTGGCTCTCTGCTCTGGTCGGCTGGGTGACCGGACGCTCCAGCGCCGAGGACACCGCGGCTCACATGGAGTACGCCGTGCGACTGCTGTTGCGCGACTGAGCGTTCGATCCGCCGCGCAACAGCGACTCAGCCGCCGAAGGCGTGGGTGGCGGTGACCCCGCCGTCAACAGCGATCTCAGCGCCGTTCATGTAGCGCGACTCATCGGACCCGAGGAAGACATAGACGGGGGCAATGTCCTCGGGCTGGCCGACCCGGCGAAGCGGGACCTTCGCGGCGCCGTACTCCATGGCCATGTCTCCCCCGTGCACACGGGTCATCGGGGTGTCGATCATTCCCGGGTGAACCGAGTTCACTCTGATGCCCTTGGGACCCAACTCCATGGCAGCGCACTTGGTCATTCCGCGGATCGCCCATTTGGTCGCTGCGTAGGCCGTGCAGCTGGCCATCCCGGCCAGGCCCTCCACGGAGGAGGCGTTGATGATCGAGCCGCCGCCGTTCTTGCGCATCGTCCGAGTCACGGCCTGCATGCCGAGGAAGCAGCCGAGTTGGTTCACTCGCCACAGCAACTCGACCTCGTCGGCACCCTGGCGTTCGATGTCACCGAAGCGCAGGATCCCAGCGTTGTTGGCCAGCACGTTCACCGGCCCGAAGGTCTCTTCGGTGAGGGCCACGATCGCCGACCAAGAGTCGGCGTCGCTGACGTCGTGGCGCGCGAAGACGGCATCCGGGCCCAGCTCGTCAGCCAACGCCTGCCCCTCAGCCTCTGCGATGTCCGCGATCAGCACCTTGGCACCCTCGGCTACATAGGCGCGGACGATGGCTGCACCCTGTCCCTGTGCGCCACCGGTGACGATCGCGATCTTGTCGTTGAGCCGACCCATGATGAACCTGTCCCTAGATGGTGAGCTGCATGATCGAGTCGGCGGCGAAGCCAACCGAGGGGTCGCGGCCTTCGAAGAAGCCGCCGAGCTGCTGATCGAGGTCGGCAGTCGTCCACACGCCGCCGTTGGCGGTGTCGAAGCGCTGCTCGACCACGGGAGCGGCGACCAGGGCCACCATGCCGCCGTACACGACGAAGACCTGACCGGTGATCGACTCCGCGGCCGGCGAGGCTAGGTAGGCCACCAACGGGGCGACGTGCTCGGGCGAGTAGGGATCGACCTCGAGGCCGGACTGGTCCTCGCCGAACACCTGAGCGGTCATCGCGGTGCGCGCCCGGGGGCAGATGGCGTTGGCGCGGACGCCGATCCGCGAAAGGCCGCGAGCAGTCGAGAGCGTCAGGGCTGCGATCCCCGCCTTGGCGGCCGCGTAGTTGGCCTGCCCCGGCGAACCGCCGAGAAAAGCCTCGGAAGCAGTGTTGATGACGCGACCATAGATCGGGCCATCGATCTCCTTGGATCGATTCCGCCAGTACGACGCAGCGTTGCGCGAGAGCAGGAAGTGACCTCGCAGGTGCACCCGGATCACGTCGTCCCACTCCTCATCGGAGAGGTTGAACAGCATTCGGTCGCGGGTCATCCCCGCGTTGTTGACGATGATGTCGAGCGAACCGAGGTCCTCGACCGCTGCTGCGATCATGGCGTCAGCGGTCGTGCGCTGGGAGACGTCTCCCTCGACGATCCGCACCTCGCCGCCGAATCCCCTGATCTCCTGCGCCGCCTCCTCGGCAGCACCTGGCAGGTCGTTCAGCACCACCCGTGCTCCGGCCCGGGCCAGAGCCACGGCCTCGGCCCGCCCGAGTCCGGCGCCTGCTCCGGTGACAACCGCAACGCGGCCCTCGAGCGACAGTGAATCTTCAGCGTTCGACACAGGATCAGTCCTTCAGGGTGATTGCGGCGCGTGGGCAAGCGGCAACAGCGCGCTTGACGTCCTCGATGTTCTCGGCGGTGGTCTCCTCGGCCTTGAGCACAAGAAAGTCGTCGTCGTCGAGTTCAAAGACATCGGGAGCCATCGCTTCACACAGCGCGTTGGACTCGCAGAGGTCGAAGTCAACCTTGATCTTCATGGGTGTCCCCTCATCAGTTGGATCTGCTCTCACATCTTGCGGTGGTCCCAGGTGGCCACCTTGGCGGGATGAATGATGATGGCGACCCGTTTCAGGGCCTGCTTCTCGACCATCTCGCGTCCCATCTCCCCCAGGGCTTCGAAGGACTCCGCCCTCAGCATCCGGGTCGCCACGCGGGCGCCGATCGAGAGAAGACGGTCGTGGTCCCGGACGATCTCAGCCCGGCCCGTGATGGACACCCCTCGCAGTTCGAAGTAGTCCTCACCAGCCTCGACCAGGGCAGTGATCCGATCGTCGCGTTCGAGGTTCTTGATCTTCTGGCTCCGGCCGTAGGTCCAGAAGACGATTCGTTCGTTCTCCACGATGTAGAACAGGGTCGTTAGGTGAGGCGCTCCGTCGGGTCCTATCGAGGCCACTTGGACCTTGAGGTTCTCGTCGAGAAGTTCGGCGACCTCAGCGTCGCTCATCTTGACAGCGTTGCGGCCGCTCATCATGCCTCCGATGAGTGGCCGGGGAACACCTTCGCGGACGGGTCGATGGCCACCGTGGCGTTGTTCACCGCGGTGGCCGCCTCGCCGAACCCGACCGCGATGAGGCGGACTTTGCCGGTGTAGTCGGTGATGTCGCCGGCGGCATACACCCGCGGCAAATTGGTCTGCATGGCGGGGTTCACCACGATGTGGCGTTTGTGCACCTCGACCCCCCAGGTCTGCAGGGGACCGAGATCGGCGATGAAGCCTAAGGCTGCGACCACTGCTTGGGCCGGGAGGGTCCGGGCCTGCCCGTTGGCAAGGAGATCCACTTCGGCCAGGGCACCGTTCTCACCAGCGCCTCGCAGCGCAGCGACCTCTGCCTTGGTGATGATGTTGACCGTGGATTCTTGGACCTGGCGAACGGTGCGCTCGTGAGCGCGGAAGGCGTCGCGACGATGGACCAGCGTCACTGATGCCGCGATCGGTTCGAGGTGCTGCGCCCAGTCGAAGGCACTGTCACCTCCGCCCACGATGACCACGTCCTTGCCCGCATAGGGAGCGAAGGAGGGGACAAAGAACTCCAGCCCTCGGCCCGCCCAGCCCTCGCCGGCCGGCAGGGCACGCGGGGAGAACTTCCCGATGCCGGCGGTGATGATCACCGCACCTGCTCGGACCTGGGTGCCGTCGTCCAGCCCGATGGTGACTCCGTCGTCATCTCGTTCCAGGGATGCGGCGGTGCGGTCTAGGAGGTACTCCGGCTGCGCAGTCGCGGCTTGAGCCACCAAACCTGCCACGAGGTCCCGCCCCTTGATGCTCGGGAAACCCGCCACATCGAGGATCTGCTTCTCCGGATACATCGCGGTGATCTGGCCGCCGAGCTCCGGTAGGGAATCCACGACGGCCACGCGGTGGCCGCGGAAGCCCGCGTAATAGGCCGCATAGAGGCCAGTCGGACCGGCGCCGATGATCAGGATGTCGCACTCCACAGTGGTCACGGTGCGATCCTTCCCGGTAGTCGGTTCCTACTCAACTGGAACACGTTCTAATTCTGCGCCGAAACTAGCCCTCGGGGACGCTGCTGTCCAGCATGCGGCCCGCTCAGCGAGTTTCGAGTTTGGAAACCAACCAACCCTGCTCGGTCTTCACCATCGTGGCCACGGCGCGGTAGGGCGAGTAGAGCGCCTCTCCCCCGTCCTTGGTGACGAACTGGTTCAGGAAGAGAAGCACCCGTGCCTGCTCGGACGAAGCCGACATGACCGATTGTGCGACGACCGTAACGGTCACCTCCGTTTTGGCCTCGACGAAGGAGTCCTTGATCTCGGCCGTGGTGGCGCGGTACTCCTCGGCGAAAGTGTCGGTCATCGTGGCGGCGGCCGCTTCGACCTGCTCATCGTAGGTTTCGTAGGACCGAGCCACGATCTTCTCGATGGAAGCGGCTGCGGTCTCGACGGCGGTCGAGCGATCCACCTCCGAGGCCACGACGGGCCTAGTCGTCGACACGATCGGGTCCTCGGAGGGAGGGCCGAAGAGATAGAAGGCCTCGCCGGAGAGGATCAGAACCAGGACCACGATGGCCGCGACCAGGATCGGGGTGGACCGCTGGCTGGCTTGCTGGTCCCCCGGCTCAGCTGCGGCCTTGCTCACAGGCGTGGTTTTCGCAGACACGGCATCCGCGCTGACGGACCCCTTGGCTACCTCGGCCCGCTTCGACAGTGGCACGGGAGCGTCCAGTTTCGCCTCTGGGGCCGTGGGCGTTAGCGACTCCCCCTGCGGCTCCTGCGACCGGCCGGCCACCTTGCGTGGTCGCGAGGTGGGGGTGCGTGAGCCGGCGGTGGGCCGGCGTTTGGAACCTGATGAAGACGCCATGTCAGGCCACGAACTCCAAGTTGTTGGTCAGCCACTCGCCATCGACGAGCACCAGGTCGAGTTGAAGGCGGAAGTTGCGTTCGACAGGTTCACCACCGGTCTGGAGGTTGGAAACCGTGCCGCTCGTGTAGGCGAAGACGCGGGCGCTATCGCCATCCATGTCGTTCACCCCGGCCCAGACCACCTCGCCGTCCATGACCGATTCGTTCTGCTCCAGCACAGCGATCACGCTGTCAGTCGAGGTGTCGTACTGCTTCTGGAACTCGCCGGTCGCCCCCTCCCGCACGCGTTCGATGCTGGCTTCGGCATCGTCGTAGCGGATGTTCACGAAGGCCTCGGCCTCCGCACGCGCTGAGGCCAGCACGGCGCCGTACGCCTTCTGGATCTCTGCGGCGTCCGCCCGGTCCGAGCGCGCCTTCACCGACAGGACCGCACCGACCACCGCCAGGAGCAGCAGCACGGCCGAGACGAGCATGAGGATGCGCTTGACCCATGGGTCGGAGCCAGTGGCGCCAGGCTCTGCGATGTCGCTGCTCACCGTCTGATCACTGCGCAACGGGGCCCACCAGTAGCCATTTCCACGAGTCGTCTCCCAAGATGGACAGGTTGCCAGGATCCCCGAGCCGAACCGGGTTCCCCTCGGCATCGACCGCTCCGGTCACCACCCCGGTTTCGGGGTCGTAGGTGCCAGGGTAGGTGCGCATCGGGTTCGGGTTGTTCTTGGTCCCCGGCACGTTGGGGGTGCCTCGCTGAACGAACGGATCACCGGCCGTGCACTTCGCCGGGAAGATGGGGGCATCGGTGAGTTCGTCACCCCGACGCCAGTCCTTCACCGGTTTGTAGCCCTTGGTGCACGGTGGCACCGAGTTGTCCATCTGCAGGTTGACGTGGCCGTAGCCGTCCGGGGTCGTCCCGGTGAAGCCTGAGGAGATGACCCGCGGATAGGTCACCAGAAGCTGCTCGAGCCCACCAAGATGCGACACAAGCACCTGACTGACGCTGGTTGCGTTGCCGAGCAGGATCGGGAGCGTGGGTTCCAGGTCGAGCATGAGTTGGTTGAGTTGCCGCGTGGCGGCCGGGGTGTCCACGAGGACCTCGCGGATATCAGCGTCACTCTCCCGCAATGCACCTGTGAGTAGTCGCAGGTCCTCGGAGAAGGATCGGATGTTTTCGCTGTTGTCCTGCTGGGTCCCGAGCACGACTTGCAGGCTGTCGAGGAGGGCGATCGTCTCGTCGGTGTGTGCGTTCGCTTCGTCGATGAAGTCGCCACCGTTGTCAAGGAGTCGCTGCAGGGGACGTCCGGTGTCCTCGAAGAGATTGCCAAGCTCGCTGACGACGGTTCGCAGCGCTCGCTTGTCAACGGAGCTGACAAACGAGTCGAGCTCCACCAACAGTTCCGCCTCATCAGTGGGGATCGACCCCATGGAGCCAGCGATCGTGTCGCCGTTCTCGGCGTAGGGACCTTGGTCGGAGATGGGCTCGAAGTCGAGATACTGCTCGCCGACCGCGGAGAGGTTATGGACGTACATCGGCGAGGCGAGGGGGATCTTGGTGCCATCCTCGAGCGCCAACTGCAACTTGATGCCCTCGGCGCTCGGGGTCACCTTGCCGACCTTGCCGACCTTCACTCCCCGGTAGGTCACCGCACTTCCTTGGTAGAGCCCCCCAGAAACGGGCAGGGTCGCCTGGATGTCCAGCCCGCGGTTGAGCACCTTGTCCACGAAGCCGAGGTACGACGCGGCCACGTAGACGATGCCGACCGCGCTGAGGATAAGGAAGGCGAGCAGACGAGCTCTGATGCCATTGGCGCTCATGCGGCGCCTCCCATCAAGGCAGCACTGCTGAACGAGGACGACGGAAGCCCGCTGCTCAACGCCAGGTTGAGACGTGAGGAGGTGCGCGACAGCCCAGAGAGAACGTCAGGCAGACCTGGCAGATTGGGCAGAACCAGGTCCTCCCCAACGTCTCCGAGCACCCGACACACGGCGTTGTCTTGGTTCTTTGGCTTGTCACAGACCTGGGTGACCGCCGCTCGGAAAGACTCGTTCCGCAGCAGGGTGCGGCAGGTTGGTGTGGTCAGGTCGCCCGTCTTCATGCAGGCGCGCAGTTGCTTGACCGCTTGGGGCACCCCTGGGACCTGGCCCGGACCGGACAGCGGCAGCTCGGGCAGCGGGAGGTCAGGGAGCGGCAGCTCGGGCAGCGGCAGATTGTCGAGGAGGTCGCCCAGCTCCAGGGGGTTCCCGTCCGGGTTGCCCAGGAAGTTGTCGAGGGTGATCTCGGCGCGGATCGAAGTATTCGCATAGTCACCCAGAACGATCTCGGACGCTTCCTGGGGGAAGGGGAAGCTCAGCAGGAGGTTCAGCCCGGGAGCCAATGCGTCGCCGGAATCGGCCAGCTTCTTCAAGACCGGCCGCAGGTCACGCAGAGTCGCCAGGAGATCCCTCCGGCTCGCGTTGATAACCCTG
>CBDTZB010000122.1:0-6989 GCA_965364795.1 uncultured Nocardioides sp. | reverse complement strand
TTCCCGAGCGGTTCGTACAGGCACCGACGCCGTCGATCCTCGAAGCAGACGATGCACTCATCCGGCGGGCGGCCCGCTCTCACGGAGTCGGAACCACGCGTTGCTTGGCCGACTACTACCGGATGAAGACAGCTCCCGCACAGGCCGCGATCGACCGGTTGGTGGCTACTGAGGAACTAGTGCCGGTTGACATCGAGGGATGGAAGCGGCCGGCGTACCTCCACCAGGAGGCGCGACGTCCCCGACGGGTCAACGCTCGGACCTTGCTGAGCCCCTTCGACCCCGTGGTGTGGGAGCGCGAACGCGCCGAGAAGTTGTTCGACTTCCACTACCGGATCGAGATCTACACCCCCGCCGAACGGCGCGTTCACGGTTACTACGTCCTTCCCTTCCTGCTGGATGACGAGTTGGTGGCCCGGGTGGACCTGAAGGCCGATCGAGCTGAAGGTCGTCTCCGGGTGTTGGGGGCCTACACCGAGGAAGGTGCTTCCCCACGGACGGCGGGCGAGTTGGCTGCTGAACTGGAACGGTTGGCTGGCTGGTTGGGACTGAGTTCGATCGAGGTCCACCCACGGGGCGATCTGGCTGCTGAGTTGTCTTTGCACCTCTAACCATCAGTTGATCCGGCCTGCCGAGGAACCTCCGAAGGGGGTGGCTCGTTATGCTGGAACGAGGCCCGTCGCGGGCCAACAGCCGATTCCACCGGATCGGCTCGCCCCAACCCAGGAGTCACCACCCGTGCCCGTCATCATCGACCGCCTTCTTCGCATCGGAGAAGGCAAAGTTCTCCGCCAGTTGGAGACCATCGCGAAGGCCGTTAACGCTATCGAGGACGACTTCGTCGCGATGAGCGACGAGGAAATCCAGGGCATGACCGCCGAACTCAAGCAGCGGCACGCCGATGGGGAGAGCCTCGACGACCTGATGCCCGAAGCGTTCGCGACCGTGCGCGAGGCGTCCAAACGAGTCACCGGGATGCGCCCCTTCGATGTGCAGATCATGGGCGGTGCAGCCCTGCACCTGGGGAACATCGCCGAGATGAAGACCGGTGAGGGCAAGACCCTGGTCGCGGTCCTCCCGTCGTACCTCAACGCCATCTCCGGCAAGGGCGTTCACGTCGTCACAGTCAACGACTACCTCGCTAAGTTCCAGTCCGAGCAGATGGGGCGCATCCACCACTTCCTCGGATTGACCGTCGGAGTGATCCTTCCGCACATGCGACCCGCGGAGCGCCGTGAGGCCTACGCGTGCGACGTCACCTACGGCACCAACAACGAACTCGGCTTCGACTACCTCCGCGACAACATGGCTGGATCGATCGAAGAGTGCGTCCAGCGGGGCCACAACTTTTCGGTGGTCGACGAGGTCGACTCGATCCTGATCGATGAGGCCCGCACGCCGCTGATCATCTCGGGGCCCACCCAGGACGAGGTCAAGTGGTACGGCGAGTTCTCCAAGTTGGTCGCCAAACTGCAGAAGGACGTCGACTATGAGGTCGACGAGAAGAAGCGCACCATCTCGGTCCTGGAGCCAGGCATCACCAGGGTGGAGGACCACCTCGGCATCGAGAACCTCTACGAATCCGCGAACACGCCGCTTATCTCCTTTCTGAACAACGCCATCAAGGCCAAGGAACTGTTCCGCAACGACAAGGAATACGTCGTCATGAACGGCGAGGTCCTCATCGTTGATGAGCACACGGGCCGGATGCTGGCGGGGCGTCGCTACAACGACGGTTTGCACCAGGCCATCGAGGCCAAGGAGGGCGTGACCGTCCGCGAGGAGTACCAAACGCTGGCCACGGTCACCCTGCAGAACTACTTCCGCCTCTACGACAAGCTGTCCGGTATGACCGGAACGGCTATGACCGAGGCTTCGGAGTTCGACAAGATCTACAAGCTCGGTGTGGTCCCCATCCCGACCAACCGATCGATGGTTCGCAAGGACCAGGCCGACCTTGTCTACCGCACCGAGGAGGCGAAGTACGACGCCGTCGCCGAAGACATCGCCGAGCGTCACCGGGCCGGCCAGCCTGTGCTGATCGGCACGGTGTCGGTGCAGAAGTCGGAGTACCTCTCGGGTCTGCTGGAGAAGCACAAGATCCCGCACCACGTGCTGAACGCCAAAGTCCACGCCGATGAGGCCAAGATCGTCGCCATGGCCGGCCACAAGGGGGCTGTCACGGTGGCCACCAACATGGCTGGTCGAGGCACCGACATCATGCTCGGTGGTTCTGTTGAGTTCCTCGCCGACGCCGAACTGCGCAAGGCGGGTCTCGAGCCCGCCGGTGAAACCGCCGACGAGTACGACGCGGCCTGGCCGGGCATGATCGAGAAGATCAAGGCCCAGGTCTCGGCCGAGCACGACGAGGTCCGCGAGCTCGGCGGTCTCTACGTCGTCGGCACCGAACGCCACGAATCTCGTCGGATCGACAACCAGCTCCGCGGTCGCTCTGGCCGCCAGGGCGACCCCGGTGAGTCGCGCTTCTACCTCTCCCTTGAGGACGAGTTGATGCGCCTGTTCAAGTCCGACTGGGTGGACCGCGTGCTCCAGGTCCTCAAGATCCCTGACGACGTCCCTATCGAGAACAAGCGCGTCACCAGTGCGATCGCCAACGCGCAGGGCCAGGTGGAGTCCCAGAACTTCGAGTCCCGCAAGAACGTCCTGAAGTACGACGACGTGATGGACCGCCAGCGCCAGGTCATCTACGGCGAGCGCCGCGAGGTGCTCGAAGGCGCCGACCTAGCCGAGCAGATCAGTACCTTCCTCGACGATGTCGTCACCGGCTACGTCACCGGCTCGCTGATGGAGTTCTCCGAGGAGTGGGACCTCGAGCAGTTGTGGACCGACTTGGGCCTGATCTGGCCGGTCAAGCTCTCGTGGGAGGCGCTCGTCGAAGAAGCTGGCGACAAAGCCAACCTCGACAAGACCGAACTCATTGAGTTGCTGCAGGCCGACGCCCGCGCGGCGTACGCCGCCCGCGAGGCCGAGATGGGCTCGGAGGTCATGCGTGAGCTTGAGCGTCGGGTTCTCCTCTCGGTGCTCGACCGCAAGTGGCGTGAGCACCTCTACGAGATGGACTACCTGCGCGAAGGCATCTACCTGCGCGCCTACTCCCAGCGGGACCCGTTGGTCGAGTACCAACGCGAGGGCTTCGACATGTTCGCCGCGATGATGGACGGCATCAAGGAGGAAGCGGTCGGCTTCCTGTTCAACCTTGAGGTCAGTGTCGACGAGGATGACGACGTCTCCGGTGGGTTCCTTTTCGACGGTGAGGACGATGAGGTTGAGGAGCCAATGGCTCGCGACATGTCTGAGGTCACCCGCCAGGCGCAGACCCCGCATATCCACGCCAAGGGCCTCGATGTGCCCAAGCAGCAGGGCAGCCTGACCTACTCGGCGCCTCGTGAGGGCGTCGCTGCGGTCGGTGCGGAAGATGACACCGAGGTGCACACTGAGGGACCTGCCAAGGGGACGACCGTCACCAACGCTGACGACGAGTTCGCCGACGTGGGCCGCAACGCCAAGTGCCCGTGTGGCTCCGGCAAGAAGTACAAGATGTGCCACGGGCGCCCTGGGGGCCCGACCGGGCTGACCGCCCGCTCGAACGGCTGATCTGCACGAACTGTTAGGCAACCGAGGACCCTCGTTGAGGGTCCTCGGTTGTTGTGCTTACGGGTGACTCCTCACGCCCTGCTGCTCAGGCGAACTCCAGGGCGGTGCAGACCAGGCCGTGGTTGCGGCGCTCGAAGCGCGCTGCGATCGCACGTGAGCGCTGGCCGTAGCGGATTCGGATGCAGGTCTCGATGATGTCCTCGGTGAGCGGCATCGAGCGGACGCTTTCGACCCGAGGACAGGGCGTCTGAACCCTGGCTACTCCAGGGGTGTGGGCGCCGGCGCGGGCGACCAGGACGGCCCGCCGGTGGAGGTCCACATAGACATCCCGATCGGTCCAGCGCAGGAGTTGGGAGGCGGGGCGATCGCCACCCACGATCTCCACGACCGCCTGAGCGAAACGACGGGTCCACGCATCGAGATCGCGTCGCTCACGAGCCGGGGGGATCGCCCCTCCCGAGGGTGGGTCGAGCCGTGGTTGGAGATCGAGGGCCAGCGTGCCCTGAGTGGAGGCGAGCGGGACGGGCACCCGGATCGGGACGACCTCGGAGCGTTTCTGCTGGACGTTGGGCATGTCGGTCTCCTGATTCGGGTGTTTATCGGGGGAGGTCGAGTTGCTGCGCAACGTCGATGAAGTCGGGATCTGGGCCGATGGCAGCCCGGTTGAGGCGGTAGATCTCGGGCCAGCGCGCGGCATTGCCCAGTTCGGCTTCGGCGATCGACCACAGCGAGTCGCCGGAGGACACGACGTGCTGGGGTGCCCGGGGCGCCTGAGGAGCAGTAGTGGGTGTGGTGCGATGTCCTGCCTGAAGCAGAGGTCGCACGGAGTCGCTGAGAAAGCCCCCCGTCGCTCGGTCAGGCATCGGGAGGCCATCGAGATCAGCATCGGCGTTGGCCGGTGCCGCCAGCCCGATTGCAGCCACCCCGCAGGTCATCAGGACCAGCCCACGGGCCCAGGGGGGTATCCCTGGGGTGCGGTCCGTGCCGACAGTGCGGGATCTCAGAACCTCGACGACCACTACGCCGACGACGAGCCAGGCCCAGACCCCGCACAGGCCGATGACCACGAGACAAGCCCGCTCGAGGGCGTCCTCGAAGGACATCGCGGGCCCCGATGAGGCGAGATCGCGGCTGAGCCACTGAAGCAGTGCGGCGAGAGCAACGGTGCCGATCGACCACACCGAGAGGGCGCGGAGCCGAGTGGACATCTTGAGTGAATTCATCCTGAACCTTGCGTTTGCGTGTGTTTGCATCATTTAAGGACGTTTGATGGCGTTCGTCAAGAAGCTATCCACAGGGTGTCGCCGTCCTAGACTTGTTGGTGTGACACCCCACGACGGGCCCTATGGCGGTCCACAGGCCAGCCCCGATGACGGCGCCGCTGGTGGTTCCGTGGATCATCAGGCGGCCGCCCTGTTCGCGTTCCTCGACGATTTGGAGCAGCAGGCTGAAGGCCTCTACGCGGCCGAGCGCGCGCCGGAGTTGGCCGACCGGAGCCGCGCCGAATACCAACACGTCACCTTGGCAGGACGGTTGATGGCGTCGGTGGGTCGGGACGTGGCCCTGAGCGTGACCGGCGTGGGGTCAGTGGCCGGCCACCTCGAGCGCGTGTCGGCTTCGTGGTGCCGGGTCAGCGGGCCGCGGACGGAGTGGATGGTAGCGCTCGCTCACGTGTCGAGCGTGGCTGGTGTTTCCGACCGGGCGGTCCCCGAGGTGGCCTGGTCGCCACTGACCAAACTCGGTCTCGGCTCGGTCCTGCGAGGTCTGGCCGACGCGGGTGAGCGCTGCGTCATCAGAGGCAGCGACGGTTCAATGCGCGACGGCGTAGTCCGCCGGGTGGGTCAGGACTTCCTCGAGTTGGAGGAGCTCCCAGGCAGGACCGTCCTGGTTGCCTTCTCAGGCCTAGCGGCGATCCAGAGCGACAGCCGCTGAAAGCTCCAGGTCAGGTCGCGTCGGTGTCGTACGGCGGGGTCTCGCCCTGACCCAACGCCCGTTGCCCGCGACGCTTCTTGAGGGTCTCTTCCTCGCCAGCGTCCTCCATCGCCTCGATGATGTGCTTACGCACGATCGTTCGGGGGTCGAGGTCACGCAGTTCGAGGTCGGCGTACTCCGGCCCCAACTCGCTGCGCAACTCATCGCGAGCAGAGTTGGCGAAGTCGCGGGCCTTGCGGACCATGGCGCCGGCCTGCTTGGCGAGTTCGGGCAGTCGATCCGGGCCGAAGACGATCACCGCGACGAGGGCGATGACGAGAATCTCTCCGAACCCGGGCATACCTAGAACTTACTGGTGGGGGTGAGGCCGAGTTGCATGCCGGCCAGTCCGCGACCCCGACCGGACAGTTTGTCGGCGATCGAGGCGAGCGCCAGCGCTCCGGGGGATGTGGGGTCGGAGTCGACGATCGGCTTGCCCGCGTCCCCGCCCTCGCGCAAGGAGAGGTCGAGCGGCACCTCGCCCAGAACGGGGACGTCGTAGCCGAAGCGGGAGGAGAGCGTGGCCGCCACCCGGGCACCTCCGCCGGTGCCGAAGACCTCGATGCGGTGCTCCTTGCCCTCAGGGGTGCAGTGGGGGCAAGGGAGGTAGCTCATGTTCTCGATGACACCAACGACGCGCTGGTGCATCATCGAGGCCATGGTGCCGGCTCGCTCAGCGACCTCGGCAGCCGCTTCCTGAGGCGTGGTGACCACGACAACCTCCGCGCCGGGCAGGTGCTGGCCCAGGGAGATCGCCACGTCGCCCGTGCCGGGCGGTAGGTCGAGCAGCAGGACGTCGATGTCGCCCCAGTAGACGTCGGCCAACATCTGGACCAAGGCTCGGTCGAGCATCGGTCCACGCCACGCCACCACCTGGTCGCGGCGAGGTTTGAGCATGCCGATTGAGATCACCGAAACACCCGAGGGGGTGGGCACCGGCATGATGAGGTCCTCCACCTGGGTGGGGCGCTCGTCCGCGAGCCCCAGCATCGCCGGGACCGAGTGGCCATAGATGTCGGCGTCAACGATCCCGACCGAGAGACCCTGCTTGGCCATCGAGAGAGCCAGGTTCACGGTGACCGAGGACTTGCCGACCCCGCCCTTGCCGCTGGCGATGGCGAAGACCTTGGTCAACGACCCGGGCTGGGCGAAGGGGATCTCACGGTCGGCCTTGCCGCCCTTGAGTGTCTCCTGGAGACCCGAGCGCTGCTCGGCCGTCATCACGCCGAGCGAGAAGTCCACACTGGTAACGCCGGGGACCTTGGAGACCGCCCCGGTGACGTCTCGGGTGATCGTCTCCTTCAAGGGACAGCCAGCGACGGTCAGCAGAACGATGACCTTGACCGATCCGTCGTCGTTGATCTCCACGGTGTCGACCATGCCGAGGTCGGTGATCGGTCGCT
>CBDTZB010000121.1:0-6997 GCA_965364795.1 uncultured Nocardioides sp. | reverse complement strand
GGGGGTCGGCGTGACCTCCGCGCCTGCGCAGGCTACGGCCTGCGGTGGGTCCACGGGGGTCACCGTGGTCGTGGACTACAACAGCCTCGGCGGTGGGGTGCAGCAGTCCTGTGCCGCGCAGGGCGGAGGCCAGATGGCCTCCTCGCTCTTCCCGAGCGCCGGGTATCCCTTGACCTATGCCCAGCGATCAGCGGGTTTCGTCTGCCGCGTGACCGGGGTGCCGACCAGTGACCCCTGCGTCAACACCTCGCCCGCTGACGCGTTCTGGGGACTGTGGTGGTCCGACGGCGAGTCAGGCAACTGGACCTACTCCAACCTCGGCGTGCAGTCCCTGAGGATCCCCGACGGAGGATCAGTCGCCTTCTCGTGGGATGACGTGAGCGGGTCGTCGGCGCCCTCGGCGTCGGCCCCTACCCACACCTCATCGACGCCCAGCAATTCGCCCAGCAATTCACCCAGCCCTTCGACGGCACCCTCACCGACACCCGACGCCCCCACCACCTCTGGGGGGAATGGTGGAAGCGGTTCGGGCGGAAAGCCGGGGAGCGGTTCGTCGAACAATTCCGGCGGTAGTGGAAGCGGCCAGGGCGGCACCAGCGGCAACTCTGGTACCGGTACTGCGCCCAGCAACGGTGCTGGTCCGGCATCGTCCGCGACGCCGTCTGCTTCCAGCGAGGCGTCAGCGTCGGCTTCGGCGCAGGGAGAGCTATCCAAGAAGCGCAAGCGTAGGAAGCAGAAGCCCTCGGCTGCTGCTGAGCCGTCGGCTTCGGCAACCCCACCCACTGCCCCCTCGGCCAGCGCGAGCGCGGAGGAACCCTCCGACGAGGTTGCCCCCACCGCAGCGGAGTTGGCCGATGACGGACTCCCCGGCTGGGTCGCTCCGGTCCTGATCGTCACGTTGTTCGGCTTCGCGGGGACCATCGCGTACCTGCGTCGACGGGGCCAGGACTCTCTCTAGCATGGTTGCGCAGCTGGCCCGAGATCTTCATCCTGGAGCCTGGTGGCTCTGGGCCCTCGGGCTGGCTGCGGCCGCCTCGTTCACCACCAACCCGTTGGTGCTGCTGCTGATCCTTGCCGTGGCGACGGCGGTCGTTCTGACCTGTCGCTCGGATCAGCCCTGGGCCGCGTCGTTCCGGATCTACGTGTGGCTGGGTGTTTTCATCATCGTGATCCGGGTGGTCTTCCGGCTCATCTTCGGTGGAACCAACCCGGGCAAGGTCATCTGGAACCTGCCGACCATCCCGCTGCCCGACTTCGTCCTGGACATCACGCTGCTCGGCCCGGTGACCCAGGAAGCGCTGCTCTTCGGTCTCTACGACGGTCTGCGACTGGCCACCATCGTGATCTGCATCGGGGCCGCGAACTCACTGGCCAACCCCAAACGCCTGCTGCGCTCGGTGCCGCCGGCGTTGTATGAGGTTGGGACCGCGCTGGTAGTCGCCGTAACGATGCTCCCGCAGTTCGCCGACAGCGTCCGTCGGGTGCGGGCCGCGCAGAGCCTCAGGGCGGGGGAGACGGGACGAGTCGCGCGATTACGCCGGTTCGTCATCCCGGTGATGGAGGACGCACTGGAGCGCTCGATGTCGTTGGCCGCTGGGATGGATACCCGCGGCTACGGACGCGCGGGCGATCTGACCGCCGGGCGTCGGCGACTGACCGGGGTGTTGATGGTGACCGGGTTGATCGGGGTCTGCGTAGGCATCTACGCGGGGCTGGATCAGACAGCGCCTCGATGGTTGGCGACCCCGATGCTTCTCGCGGGTCTTGCGCTGGCCGCAGCCGGATTCGTCAGTGCCGGCCGTCGAGTTAAACGCACGATCTATCGACCCGACCGGTGGCGCGCCTCCGAGCTCGGTGTGGTCGCTTCGGGGCTCGTCGTCGGGTACGCCGGTTATTGGGTCAGCCAGAACCAACTGCTCATCGCTTACCCCGACGTCACCCGGGCACCACAGATCAGTTTGGTGGCGCTGCTCGGTGTTGCCGTGGGGGTGCTGGCTCTCGTGGCCGCGCCCCGCCCGGTGGTGACCGGATGATCGAACTGCGCGATATCTCCTTCGCCTACGAGAGCGATGAAGGGCCGGCTGTCCCGATCCTCAGCGAGGTCAACCTGACCCTCGACGAAGGCGAACTCATGGTGGTTTCCGGGCCGACCGGCTCAGGCAAGTCAACCCTGCTCGGAGTGGTCACGGGGTTGGTCCCACGGTTCTCCGGCGGGGCGCTTCGGGGCGACGTACTGCTGGACGGCGGAAGCATCCTGCACACGCCGCCGCGGGAGCGGGCTCACGTGATCGGCTACGTCGGACAGAACCCTGCGGCCGGTTTCGTGACCGACACCGTTGAGGAGGAACTCGCCTACGGCATGGAGCAGCTGGGCCTGGCTCCCGGCACCATGCGGCGTCGGGTGGAGGAGACCCTCGACCTGCTCGGAATCGCTGAGTTGAGGTCCCGCGACCTGCGCAACCTGTCCGGCGGTCAACAGCAACGGGTCGCGATCGGCTCGGTGCTGACCATGCACCCGCGGCTGTTGGTCCTCGACGAACCCACCTCCGCGCTGGACCCCACGGCGGCCGAGGAGGTGCTCTCCACCCTGACTCGCCTCGTGCACGATGTGGGTGTCTCGGTGTTGCTGGCCGAGCACCGTCTTGAGCGCGTGGTGCCGTTCGCGGACCGGATGTGTCTGGTGGGGCAGGGCCGAGTCGCCACCGGTAAACCGGCTGAGGTGCTGGCGACCTCGCCGGTGGTTCCGCCGCTGATCGAGCTGGGGCGGACGGCGGGCTGGGATCCGTTGCCACTGACGGTCCGGGACGCACGACGCAAGGTGGCTCGACTCGACCTGGGCCCAGCGCCGACCACGGCCTCGACCGGGACGATTCATCCTGTTGCGCTGGTCGCCTCCTCGGTGACCGTGGTGCACGGCAAGGACACGGTGGCCGTCCGTGAGGTCGACCTACGGTTGGGCGCCGGTCGGGTCACGGCGTTGATGGGTCGCAACGGGTGTGGGAAGTCTTCGCTGCTGTGGGCGTTGCAAGGCACCACGAAGCGGCGCAGCGGATCGGTCGACCTCGCCGGGCGGGATCCCTCCACGCTGGAGCCCGCGCAGCGCCGGGGGTTGGTGGGTCTGCTGCCGCAGAACGCGGCGGATCTGCTGTACCTCGAGACCGTGGCCGAGGAGTGCGCCGCCGGCGGGCCGGGAACGCACGCCATCCTGGATCAACTCGTGCCGGGCATCGACCCCACCAGTCACCCGCGCGACCTCTCCGAGGGCCAGCGGCTGGCCCTGGCCCTGGCTCTGGTGCTGGTCGCGCGACCAGCGGTGATCCTTCTTGACGAGCCCACCCGGGGTCTGGACTACACCGCCAAGGCACACCTGGCCCGGATGCTGCGCGACCTGGTCGTCGAGGGCCGGGCTGTGTTGGTGGCCACCCACGACGTCGAGTTCGTGGCGATCGCGGCCGATGACGTGGTGGTCATGGCCGAAGGTGAAGTCGTCTCCTCGGGTCCGGTCCGCGAGGTGGTTGCCGAATCGCCGGGCTTCGCACCCCAGATCACCAAGGTCCTGGGCGCGGGTTGGCTCACCGTGGACGAGGTTGCTGCTGCACTGGGCTCCCAGCCGCGTGGTGCGGACCGATGACGGTGGAGCAGCGGGGCGCCCGAGTGGCTCCCCGTCGACCCGCCGCAGTCCGCGTCACAGCCCGATCGGCGCTCGTGCTCGGGATCGCCTCGATGGCCGGCCTGATGATGCTCTGCTGGCCCCTGTTGCTGGCGATCCCGGAGGGCCAGCGGGTGGACCCCCCGTTCCTCTTCCTGCTTCTGCTTCCACTGGTCGTCATGGTGGTGCTGGCCGAGATCAGCGAGGGCGGGATGGACCCGCGGGTTCTCGCCATCTTGGGGGTGCTCAGCGCTCTCAACGCGGTCCTGCGTGGGCTCTCAGCGGGCACCGCAGGGGTGGAGTTGGTCTTCTTCCTGCTCATCCTCGCCGGGCGGGTCTTCGGCCCCGGCTTCGGCTTCGTGTTGGGTTGCACCTCGCTCTTCGCTTCGGCGCTGATGACGGCCGGGGTGGGTCCCTGGCTGCCGTTTCAGATGATCATCGCCGCCTGGGTCGGGATGGGCGCGGGTCTGCTTCCACACCGGGTCTCAGGGCGCTGGGAGATCGCCATGCTGGCGGCGTACGGCGTGTTCGCGGCGTACGCCTTCGGCCTGCTGATGAACCTCTCGAGTTGGCCCTTCATCCTCGGAGTGCAGGTGCCGGGACACGAGGGATCGCTGAGTTTCGTCCCGGGAGCGGCGCTGTGGGACAACCTGCAGACGTTCTTCGTCTACACGTTGATCACCTCGACGGGTTCCTTCGACACTGGTCGGGCGATCACCACGTCGGTTGCGGTCATCGTGCTGGGACCCGCGGTCCTGACGACTCTGCGCCGTGCTGCGCGCCGCGCGACCATCACGACTCCATGACCCTTTGGGTTAAGGAGCGATGAGCAGGATCTGGTCGTCCTCGTCCGAGGGTTCACCGCGACCATCGCGGTTGCTGGTCATCAGCCACAGCAGCCCGTCCGGGGCCACTTCGATCGTGCGCATCCGGCCGTAGTCTCCGACGAAGAAGCTCTTCGGGTCGCTGGAGCGTTTGCCGTCGACCGCGATCCGCCACAGGCGCTCACCCTTGAGCGCGGCCATCCAGAGGTAGCCGTCGGTGTAGGTAAGGCCTGAGGGGGAGGCATCGTCGGTCTTCCAGGTCTGCTGGGGGTCGGTGAAGCCCTCGCTCTTGCCACCTTTGCCTTCGACCTGGGGCCAGCCGTAGTTCTTGCCGCCGACGATGAGGTTCAGTTCGTCGAACTTCTTCGACCCGAACTCCGAGGCCCACAAACGCTTGCCATCGAAGGCAAGACCCTGCACGTTGCGGTGGCCTTCGGTCCAGACCGCGGAGCCGAAGGGGTTGCCGGGGGCGGGCTCGCCGGCCGTGGTGATCCGCAGGATTTTGCCGCCCAGGGAGTCACGGTCCTGGGCCAACTCCGGCACGCCGGTCTCCCCGGTGGAGACGTACAAGAAGCCGTCCGCACCGAACTCGAGGCGGCCACCGTCGTGAATGGAGCCGCGTGGAATGCCGGTGAAGATCGGCTCGATGGGGCTCAGTTCGCCACCCTTGAGTCGCGCCTTGACCACGCGGTTGTCGTCGGCTGCGCTGACGTAGAAGTACACAGTTCGGTCCCGCTCGAAGCGAGGTGAGATCGCAACGCCGAGGAGCCCCGCCTCATTATCGGGGGAAGCCGCCTCGATCGTGCCGACCTGTTGGACCACTCGGTTGCGTCCGCTGATCCGTAGGACACGCCGGGTGTCACGCTCGGTGACGAGGGCGTCGCCGTTGGCGAAGAAATCCAGACCCCACGGGGCTTGTAGCCCGGTGGCGATGGTGCCCAGAACGCGTGGTCCTCCGTTGTTCGCACCGGCGCTCGGATCCGCCGTGCTGGCCTCGGGTTGGGAGAGGTCGCTTGAGGACGGCGCCTGAGGCACTCCCGAAGGGACCGGCCCTGCAGGCGGGGTTCCGGTGATGGTGATCGTGCTTTCGTTGCCCCCTTGCCCGCAGGCGGCGAGGAGGAGAGCGGTGGCGGCTCCGGCGGCGACGAGACGAAGCCGGCTCCTGGTGGGGACGGACACCTCAGCTGATCCGGTGGAGGAAGTCGACGAGTAGTTGGTGGACGCGCTCGGGCTGCTCCATCTGGATGAAGTGCGAGCCGCGCAGTTCGACGTACTCGGCGCCTTCGATGCGTCCTGAAGCGCTCTTCATGTCGCGAGCGCCGGCGAGCAGATCGAAGGTCGCGGCCAAGAACACCGTCGGCACCTTGACGCGACTCAGGCGCACCCGGGGGTGCCTCGAGGTGGAGATAGCCAGATGCATGTACCACTCGATTGGGACGCGCAGGAACTCCTTCACCGCGATCGCGGCCATCTCCGGGTCGCGGACAGGCAACATGAAGCCGCTGTGGGACAACAGTTCGATCGCCTTGGGTCCGATCGGCAACCGTGAACTGAGCGGGGTCACGAATCGTCCGGCGAGGGTGAGGGTGCGAGCGATATTGACGGTGACCATCCGAGCGACTGGGCGCGGGAGGTGCAGCGGCGCCAGCATGGTCGCAAACGTGTCTCCCGGGACGCCCGCCACGGCGAAGAGGCCGGACACACGCTCGGGGTGGTTTACGGCCAACTCGAACATCGTGTTGACCCCCATCGACCAGCCCATCAGGACCGCCTTGTCGATGGCGAAGTGATCCATCACCGACAGGCCGTCCTGGACGAAGTGCTCGATCTCCACATGGCGAGGGTTGATTGGACGCGCCGAGCCGCCGACTCCACGGTGATCCCACGACACGACACGGACGCCACACTCCGGCTCTAGCAGCGCCGGCCAGCAGAACGGGTTGGTGCCCAGTCCGTTGCAGAGGACGACCGTGGGTCCGTCGAGGGTCCCGTGGGGGTCGTTGGTCCAGGCCCGCAGCGTGGTTCCGTCGTCCGAACGCACGTCGTGGTAGGCGATGGTCGGGGCCGTAGCGGCCCGTGCCGGAGAGGACGTCATGCGCCGATTGTGCCGTAGCGCCGCGCTTGATGGGGGCGGACGGGCCCTGCCGGACAGAGGTTCTGAATCGGGGCTGGTGCCTGCTGGGTCTAGATGCGGCGGTGGAAGGTGATGGTGCCGTCGGGTCGTCGTTCGTGGGCGTAGTCGTGGTGGTGGATCAGGGTGTGGTGTCTGGGGCAGAGGACGGCTGTGTTGGACAGGTCGGTGGTGCCGCCTTGATGCCAGGGGTTGAGGTGGTGTCGGCGACACATGCCTGAGGGCCAGTCGCAGTTCGCCGCTTGGCATTGGGGGTGCTCGATCCCGGTCGCGATCCTCTGGGACTGGGTGTGGAAGCGTTTGGTGCGGCCTAGGTTGAGGACCTGGGACGTCCCGTAGAGGACGGCGGGGATGATGCCGGCTTCGCAGGCGATGCGTCGGGCCTGGTCGGGG
>CBDTZB010000120.1:0-7033 GCA_965364795.1 uncultured Nocardioides sp. | reverse complement strand
CACCAAGCTGTTCGAGGACCGCATCATCTTCCTCGGCACGCCCATCAGTGACGACATCGCCAACGCGGTGATGGCCCAGCTGCTGTGCCTGCAGTCGATGGATCCCGAGCGTCCCATCAGCATCTACATCAACTCCCCGGGCGGTTCCTTCACGGCGCTGACCGCGATCTACGACACGATGCGGTTCATCAAGCCTGACGTTCAGACCGTCTGCCTCGGTCAGGCGGCCTCGGCGGCGGCGATCCTGCTCGCCGCGGGTGCGCCCGGCAAGCGGATGGCCCTGCCGAACAGTCGGATCCTGATCCACCAGCCCTACACCGAGGGCACGTTCGGCCAGACCTCCGACATCGAGATCCAGGCCAACGAGATCCTCCGGATGCGTGAACTGCTGGAGACGATGATCAGCGAGCACTCCGGCAAAGACGTTGAAGAGGTCAGCAGGGACATCGAGCGCGACAAGATCCTCACCGCGCAGGGCGCTCTCGAGTACGGCCTGATCGACAGCATCCTGCCGTCGCGCAAGACCTCGCTCGCTCTGACCTGATGCACAAGGGGGTTCCCGCCACCCCCGTGCCCGGCTTCTGCTGAGCGCGAACAGCCCCAGCTTTCTCGGGTGTCATCCCCCTAACGGGGGTGGCAGCGGGTACGTTCGAAGAGATTTCACCAGTCTGACCCGACCGGAAGACTGACTTTTAGGAAAGGATGGCCGCCCGTGGCACGCATTGGTGACGGTGGCGATCTGTTGAAGTGCTCCTTCTGCGGAAAGAGTCAGAAGCAGGTCAAGAAGTTGATCGCCGGACCAGGCGTCTACATCTGCGATGAGTGCATCGATCTGTGCAACGAGATCATCGAAGAAGAGCTCAGCGAGGGCACCGAGGTCAGCCTCGAGGAACTGCCCAAGCCGAAGGAAATCTTCGAGTTCCTCAACTCCTACGTCATCGGTCAGGAGCAGGCCAAGAAGTCGCTCGCGGTGGCGGTCTACAACCACTACAAGCGAGTCCAGGGTGGCGTGGCCCCGGTCGGTGCCAAGAACAGCAAAGAAGAGTCCGTTGAGGTCGCCAAGTCGAACATCCTGGTGATCGGACCCACCGGCTGCGGCAAGACCTATCTGGCCCAGACCCTGGCCCGGATGCTGAACGTTCCGTTCGCGATCGCCGACGCCACAGCGCTGACCGAGGCCGGCTACGTCGGTGAGGATGTCGAGAACATCCTCCTCAAGCTCATCCAGGCTGCTGACTACGACGTCAAGAAGGCCGAGACGGGCATCATCTACATCGACGAGATCGACAAGGTGGCCCGCAAGGCGGAGAACCCCTCGATCACTCGCGACGTGTCCGGTGAAGGCGTGCAGCAGGCGCTGCTCAAGATTATCGAGGGCACCACCGCGTCCGTTCCTCCGCAGGGCGGTCGCAAGCACCCGCACCAGGAGTTCATCCAGATCGACACCACGAACGTGCTGTTCATCGTGGGCGGCGCTTTCGCGGGTCTCGACTCGATCGTCGAACAACGCGTGGGCAAGAAGTCCCTCGGCTTCGCCGCCGAGGTGCGCGGGGCCGACGAGCGCGAGTCGGAGGACCTGTTCGCTCAGGTGCGCCCCGAGGACCTCACGAAGTTTGGTCTGATCCCCGAGTTCATCGGGCGCCTCCCGCTCATCGCGAGCGTCAGCAAACTCGACCAGGCTGCCCTCGTGCAGATCCTGACCGAGCCGCGCAACGCGCTGGTCAAGCAGTACCAAAAACTTTTCGACCTTGATGGGGTCGAGTTGGAGTTCACCGAAGATGCCGTGGCCGCGATTGCCGACAAGGCACTCGAGCGGGGCACCGGCGCTCGTGGGCTGCGGGCCATCATCGAAGAGGTGCTCCTCTACGTGATGTACGACGTCCCCTCGCGCGGTGACGTGGCGAAGGTGATCGTGACCCGTGAGGTCGTGATGGACGAGCAGGAGCCCACGCTGGTGCTCCGCGACGACGCGAAGAAGAAGAAGTCCGCCTGATTGCGAGGCGCCCAGCGCCCCGGACGCTTAAACAGCGACCGGGGCGAGCTCGGCTTCGACGGTGATGTCCTTGAGGGAGTCATCTTCGGTGAAGACCAGGTCTCCGGTGATCTTCCCGGAGGCTCGCAGGTCACGCTGAGCGGACTCGGCCGCCCGGACGAGCGGGGCGGGCCCGCTCACGGTGACCTTCGACAGTTCGGCGCGCATCGAGACCTTGGCTGCCGACTTGGCTGAACGGATCCCGATGAGAGTGGCGGCCACCGCCTCGACGGTGATCGGGCTCGCCGCGGCGGCGGAGCCGAGGGCGGTGGGCACCGGCCAGCTACTGCGGTGGATGGAGCCGGGACGCCACCACGACCAGACCTCTTCGGTGACGTAAGGCAAGAACGGCGCCAGCAGACGCAGTTGGACGTCCAGAGCGATGGCCAGGGTGGCGCGAGCCGACGCGGTAGCCGGGGAGTTGTCCTCGGCGTAGGCACGCTCCTTGACCAACTCGAGGTAGTCGTCGCAGAAGGCCCAGAAGAACTTCTCGACCGCTTCGAGCGCGGAGGTGTAGTCGTAGCGATCGAAGGCGTCGGTCGCCTTCTCGATCACGTTGGCGAGACCACCCAGGAGGGCGCAGTCAATGGGCTCGGTGACGTCGACCGGGTTCAGCGAGGTGGCTCCCACACCGCCGACGACGAACTTCGAGGCGTTGAGCACCTTCATCGCCAGTCGACGACCGACCTTCATCTGGGTCTCGTCGAAGGGGGAGTCCAGGCCGGGACGGGTCATCGCCGCGCGCCAACGAACCGCATCAGAGCCGAACTTGTCCAGGATCTCGGTGGGCACCACGACGTTGCCCTTGGACTTCGACATCTTCTTGCGGTCCGGATCCAAGATCCAGCCGGAGAGCATGGCGTGGGTCCACGGCGTCTGGCCGTGCTCGTAGTGAGCCCGGATGATGCGGGAGAAGAGCCAGGTGCGGATGATGTCGTGGGCCTGGGTGCACAGGTCCATCGGGAAGACCCGCTCGAAGAGGTCCGGGTCGGACTCCCAGCCGCCGGCGATCTGCGGGGTCAGGGATGAGGTCGCCCAGGTGTCCATGACGTCGGGGTCGCCCATGAAGCCGTTGGGCTGGTTGCGCTGGGACTCCTCGAAACCGCGGGGAGCGTCCGTGGACGGGTCCACCGGCAGCTCGGCCTCGCTGGGCATCAGGGGGTGGGCGTAGTCGGGTTCACCCTGGTCGTCGAGGGGGTACCAAACCGGGAAGGGGATGCCGAAGAAGCGCTGGCGGGAGATGAGCCAGTCGCCGTTGAGGCCGCTGACCCAGTTGTCGTAGCGGTGCTGCATATGGGAGGGCAGCCAGTCGATCGCGCGGCCACGGTCGAGCATCTCGGCGCGCAGATCCTTGTCGCGCCCTCCGTTGCGGATGTACCACTGACGCGTGGAGACGATTTCGAGCGGCTTGTCGCCCTTCTCGAAGAAGTTGGTCATCCGCTGGGTCGGCTTGGGCTCGCCGTCGAGGTCGCCGGATTCACGCAGTTGCGCGACGACGGCCTCCCGCGCGGAGAACGGGGTCTTGCCCTTCAGTTCTTCGTACGCCGCGGAGGCGGAATCGCTGGACAACCACTCCGGCGTCTCGCGGCTGAACCGGCCATCGCGACCGATCACGGTGCGCACCGGCAGGTCCAGCTCGCGCCACCAGGTGACGTCGGTCAGATCGCCGAAGGTGCAGCACATCAAGATGCCCGACCCCTTCTCGATCTCGGCGAGGGGGTGAGCGATTACTGGGACCTCGACACCGAAGACCGGCGAGGTCACGGTGGTGCCGAACAGGGCCTGGTAGCGCTCATCGTCGGGGTGGGCGATGAGGGCCACGCAGCTGGGGATCAGCTCGGGGCGGGTGGTTTCGATGTAGACCGGGCTACTGCTGGTCGAGCCTGTCGAGACCACGGGGTGGAAGGCCACGCGGTGGTAGGCGCCGGCGTACTCGCGCGCTTCGAGCTCGGCCTGGGCCACGGCGGTCTGGAACGTGACGTCCCACAGGGTCGGCGCCTCTTGGAGGTAGGCCTCGCCGCGAGCGAAGTTGCGTAGGAAGGCGCGCTGGCTCACGGTCTGGGCGGGCTTGCCGATGGTCGTGTAGTGCTGACTCCAATCGACGGAGAGGCCCAGCGTGCGCCACAGCGACTCGAAGACCTCTTCGTCCTGCTCGACGAGCTGCTCGCACAGGGCGATGAAGTTAGGTCGGCTGATTGGGATCTGCTTCTTCGCGTCCGGCTTGGCGGGCGGGGTGAAGTCGTCGTCGTAGGGGAGCGAGGGATCGCAGCGCACGCCGTAGTAGTTCTGCACCCGACGCTCGGTCGGCAGGCCGTTGTCGTCCCAACCCATGGGGTAGAAGACGGACTTGCCCTGCATCCGCTGGTAGCGAGCGATCAGGTCGGTGTGGGTGTAGGAGAAGACGTGGCCCACGTGCAGGCTGCCGCTGACCGTCGGCGGCGGAGTGTCGATGGAGTAGACGTTCTCGCGGGGCTGGGTGCGGTCGAAGGCGTAGGTGTCATCGGCCCTCCACTGCGCGGCCCACTTCTCCTCGAGACCCTCAAGCTTCGGCTTGTCCGGTACTACGACCGCACCGGTATCGGTGCTCGTCGGGTCCGGGGCCTGCGTCGAGGTGTCGTCAGTCATGGGATAAACCCTAGTGGGGCGCGGCCGAGGGCCGAACTCGCGGTCCAGAGACCGTTTACGCCGGTCCCCAGACCAGCACCGGCTTGACCACCCGGCCGGCGAGAACATCCTCGATGGCTTGGTGCAGTTGGGTGTGCGGGTAGGTCCGCACCAGGTGGTCGACGTCGAAGGCGCCATCGGCCCGCATCTCGATCAGCCGGGGGATCATCTCGAGCGGATCGGAGTCGCCCTCGACCGAGGAGCGGATGATCTTGCCGCTCTGGAGCAGATCGATCGCGTCGATGGCGTACTCTTCCGCGCCCAGTCCCAGGGCGACCAGGGTGCCGCGCATCGCCAGCGACTGCTGAGCCTGCTTCACGACTGCAGAGATCGCCGTGGTGTCGATCGCGTACGACGCCCCGCCGCCGGTGAGTTCCCTGACCCGGTCCTGAACGGCTTGATCGCTGAGGGCGGAGGGGTTCACGGTCAGGGCGCCGTAGGCCGCGGCGATCTCGAGTCGGCTGTCGAGAAGGTCGACGGCAACGATTGTCTCGACTCCGATCCCCTTCGCGGCCGCGATGGCGGCGAGGCCGACCGCTCCACATCCGAAGACCACCAGGCTGTCGCTCGGCTTCGGATCGAAGATGTTCAGGACCGTGCCAGCGCCGGTCTGGTAGCCACATCCGAACGGCGCGAGCATGGTCAGGTCGAGTTCGGGATCAACGACGACACAGTTGTCGGCGTACGCGATCGCATGCGCCGCCATGCTGGATTGGCCGAAGAAGGAGCCGTAGAGAGGAGCGTCGTTCTGCTGGTGCGTCGTGGAGCCGTCCATCCGAAAGCCCATGTAGTTGAGCATCAGCGAGTTGTCGCAGTAGCCGACGGCGCCTTCTGTGCAGGGGCCGCATGCCCGGCAGGAGCGGAAGCTGAGGACGACGTGGTCGCCCACCTTGATCCCTGTCACCTCGTTGCCGACCTGCTCCACGACTCCGGTGCCCTCGTGACCGAAGACTCGAGGGAACATCTCGACGGGCAGGCT
Organism: uncultured Nocardioides sp.; assembly: GCA_965364795.1. Lineage (GTDB taxonomy): Bacteria > Actinomycetota > Actinomycetes > Propionibacteriales > Nocardioidaceae > Nocardioides. The sequence continues at coordinate 1,358 of CBDTZB010000120.1, read as the reverse complement.
GTCGCGCAGGGACAGGTCGGTGTGGCAGAGCCCGGTGGCGACGATCCGAACCAACACCTCGTCGGCTCGTGGCTCATCGAGGTGGACCTCTTCGAAGGAGAACTCATGGCCGGGGGCGTGGACAACGGCGGCGGTGGTCAGCATGATGATCAGACTAGAAGGTGTTCCTCCCCGATGGTCGAGCTTGTCGAGACCACTTCTATCGGCGGGTCCTCGTAGACTGGCGGCAATGAGTCAGCCTCCCGAGACACCCCCAGCAACATCGTCTGCACCGCGCCTCGCCGAAACCTTCCACGAGGTTGAGGATGCGCTTCTCTCGCGATGGCCCGAGACCAAGCTCGACCCCTCCCTGGACCGGATCGAAGCCTTCTGTGAAGTCCTCGGAGACCCCCAGCGCGCCTTCCGGTCGATCCATCTCACCGGCACCAACGGCAAAACCTCCACCTCGCGGATGATCGACCTGCTGTTGACGACGCTGGACCTGCGCACGGGTCGGTTCACCTCGCCTCATGTGGAGCGGATGACCGACCGGATCAGCATCGACGGCGAACCGATGACTGACGAACAGTTCGTCGCGGCCTTCAATGACGTCGCCCCCTTCACCCACCTCGTCGATCAGGACCAGGCCCACCCGCTGTCCTTCTTCGAGACGGTCGTCGGCATGGCCTACGCCGCCTTCGCCGACGCGCCCGTAGAGGTCGCCATTGTCGAGGTCGGCATGGGTGGCACCTGGGACGCCACCAACGTGATCGACGCCGACGTGGCGGTGGTGCTGCCGATCGCAATGGACCACGGCAACTACCTGGGGGACACGCCCGCGGCGATCGCCCGGGAGAAGGCCGGGATCATCAAGCCGGGCTCGATCGCGGTGCTGGCTGCTCAGTCGCCGGAGGTCGCTGCGGTGCTGATCGAGCGCGCCACCGAGGTCGGCGCCACCCTGGCTCGTGAGGGCGTGGAGTTCGGTGTGACCTCCCGCGTCCCAGCAGTCGGGGGACAGGTGATCGGGCTGCAAGGTCTGCGAGCGACGTACGACGAGATCCTGCTGCCGCTCTACGGCGCGCACCAGGCACAGAACGCCGCAGTGGCCCTGGCCGCGGTGGAGGCATTCGCGGGCGAACAGCCGTTGGATGAGGACCTGGTCCGGGCGGCCTTCGCCGCAGCCACCTCACCGGGTCGACTCGAGGTCGTCCGCCGCAGCCCCACCATCGTGCTCGACGCCGCTCATAACCCGCACGGAGCCGAGGCCTCTGCTGCCGCGTTGGAGGACTCCTTCCAGTTCTCCCCGCTCATCGGTGTCTTCGGCGTGATGGCCGACAAGGACTACCGAGGTGTGCTGGCTGCCTTCGAACCGCAACTCG
>CBDTZB010000119.1:0-7033 GCA_965364795.1 uncultured Nocardioides sp. | reverse complement strand
ACTCGGCGGCCACGGTCTCTCCGTGGCAGGAGGGCTTCACATCGTCAGTGCGGATAGACCCAATCGGTGGGCTCGCGCGAAAGACAGCACAGAGTAACAGCGGCCGCGCGGCGCAGGACAATTCACGGATGGATCAGTCGATGGTCCTCCGGACGGTTCTTAGGATGAACCCATGACCACGACTCAGATCCGTCTCGGAGCCCACGTCGACCAGGCCGATCCGGTCGGCGAAGCCGCAGCCCGCAAGGCCCCCTTGGTCCAGTTCTTCCTCGGTGATCCGCAGAGCTACAAGGGTCCCGTGATCGAGTACGCCGGTGGCCCCGAGGCGCTGAAAGCCGACGCTGAGGCGGCCGGGGTAGACCTCTACGTCCACGCGCCGTATTTGATCAACGTGGCGACCACGAACAACCGGATCCGGATCCCGAGTCGCAAGTTGCTCCAGCAGCACGTCGACGCGGCCGCCTCGATCGGCGCCAAGGGCCTGATCGTCCACGGTGGCCACGTCAACAAGGCCGACGACCCGGAGAAGGGCTTCGACAACTGGCGCAAGGCCATCGAGGCCACCGACCTGAAACTGCCCCTGCTGATCGAGAACACCGCAGGCGGGGACAACGCGATGACCCGCTACCTCGAGCGGATCGGCCGGGTGTGGGATGCGATCTCGGGCGCCGAGGGCTTCGATCAGGTGGGCTTCTGCCTCGACACCTGCCACGCGCACGCCGGCGGCAACGACCTTGAGTCCGTGGTCGCGGACGTGCAGGCCATCACCGGTCGCATCGATCTGGTGCACGCCAACGACAGTCGCGACGAGTTCGACTCAGGAGCCGACCGGCACGCCAACTTCGGGTCAGGTCACATCGACCCGGACCTGCTGGCTTCGGTGATCCGGGACGCGGGCGCTCCGGTGATCTGCGAAACCCCGGGTGGGGTCGAGGAGCATGTCACCGACTTCGGTTGGCTGCGCGAACGCCTCTAGGGCGCAAGCGTTAGCCTCAGACTCGTGTTGACCGTCCGTGAGATCTCCGAGTCCGAGCACCTCGCCTACCTCAACACCCAACCCTCGGCGAGCTTCCTTCAGACGCCCGCCTGGGCCCACGTCAAGAACGAGTGGCGACGCGAGTCTCTGGGCTGGTTCCAGGACGGGGCAATCGTCGGCACCGCCCTGGTCCTCTACCGCCAGTTGCCCCGGGTCAAGCGCTACCTGGCCTACCTGCCCGAGGGGCCGGTGATCGACTGGTCGAGCGACGACCTGGCCGCCTGGCTGGACCCCCTGACCGCGCACCTGAAGAAGAAGGGCGCTTTCGGAGTCCGGATGGGACCACCGGTGGAAACGCGCCGGTGGACGGCCGCGCAGGTGAAGGAGGGCATCGCCGACGAGGCTGTCTCCCGCCTCGGCCAGATCCCTCCGGAGCATCGTGAGGCGCTCGGCGCACGTGTGGTCGCCCAGCTGAGCGAACTCGGCTGGCGCGAGCAGGTGACCGAGGGCGGTTTCGCGGCCGGACAGCCGAAGCACGTCTTCCAGGTTCCCCTCGCCGACGCCGACGGCCCACTGGCTGAGGAACAGCTCCTCAAGGCGATGAACCAGCAGTGGAGACGGAACATCAAGAAGGCCGCCAAGCTGGGGGTTGAGGTCTCGACCAGCTCGACCACCGAAGAGACCGGCACGACCGTCGGAGAGACCGGTCCCACCACCGGCGAGACCACCTCGGCCACCGGGGACACCACCCCAGCCACGCGGGTCAGCGACGAGGACCTGAAGGCGTTCCACGACCTCTACGTCCACACCGCTGAGCGCGACCACTTCACGCCCCGCCCGTTGGGCTACTTCCGCACCATGGTCAACGCTCTGAGCGGTGAGGACCCCGACCGGATCAAGCTCTGGTTCGCCCGGCACGAAGGTGACCTCGTGGCCGCGACCATCGCCATCCGGGTGGGCACCCATGCGTGGTACTCCTACGGCGCCTCCTCCACCGAGAAACGTGACGTTCGTGGATCCAACGCCATTCAATGGGCGATGATGTGCGACGCCCTGGCCGCGGGGGCCACGGTCTACGACCTGCGCGGCATCACCGACACCCTCGACTCCGACGACTCCCACGTGGGGCTCATCCAATTCAAGGTCGGCACCGGCGGCCACGCGGTCGAGTACGCCGGCGAGTGGGATCTGCCCCTCAACCGGGCCCTCTATAAGGCCTTCGACGTCTACATGAAGCGGCGTTGATCATGGTCTCCGCGATCTCGGCCCACGGAGGTGCCTCATGAGTTTGACCCTCACCGTCGACGGCGCCCGGTGGCGCGCGCACCTGCGTCGTACCTTCGACGCCACACCCGGCCTGGCCCCCGTGATCAAGGGCAACGGCTACGGCTTCACCCCTGGTCGGCTGGCCCGTCGCGCCCAGTGGCTCGGGGCCGACACGGTGTGCGTCGGCACCTACGACGACCTGGTCGCGGTCGCCTCGCGGTTCGAGGGAAGCCTGGTTGTCATGACCCCTTGGCGGCCGTACGTCGCCCCCCTCGATCCAGCCCTGGCCGCCCGGGTCATCCACACCGTCAGCCGGCCCGAAGACCTCGCGTCCCTGACCGAACGTGAGCCCAAGGCCCGGTTCGTCCTGGAGCGAATGACCAGCATGCGACGCCACGGGATGTCGGCTCGTGAACTCTGGTCGCTGACCGAGCAGGTACGACAAGCCCAGGCCGCGGGCGCCCGCCTGGAGGGCGTTGCCCTGCACCTGCCTCTGCAGCAGGGATCGCATCTGAGTGAAGCCACCCGCCTTCTCAACGACGTGGTGGCCGCTGACCTCCCGACCACCAGGGTCTGGGTCAGCCACCTGACGACCGACGAGTTACGGGAACTGCGGGCGGCCTACCCCGACTACACGCTTCGGCCGCGTACCGGCACCGCACTCTGGCTCGGCGATCGTGGGTCGATGAGCGTCACCTCGACCGTGATCGACGTTCATCCGCTCGAGCGGGGTGACGCCTTCGGCTACCGCTCTCGCACCGCCCCGAAGGCGGGCCATCTGCTGATCGTGAGCGGCGGGACCGCTCACGGCATCGGCCTCGAGGCACCGACCGGCGACTCCTCAATCAAGGCTCGAGCGGCAACGGTGGCGCGGGGCGGCCTGGACGCCGTCGGCTTCGTCCGCTCACCCTTCTCGATCGACGGCAAGCAGCGGTTGTTCGCCGAGCCGCCACACATGCAGGCCTCCATGCTTTTCCTGCCCGCGGGTTCCCACGTCCCGGCCGTCGGCGATCAGGTGGATGTGCGCGTGCGCTACACCGCCACCGACTTCGACGAGGTCGTCATCGTCGGTTGAGCTGCCGGGGTTTCGAGACAGGACTTCGTCCTTCCTCAACCACCCGGGCCGACCTGACTTCGTCGCTCCTCAACCACGGGGCGGTCGACGGGGTCCTCGTCCGGTCGGAGGACGTCGCGAGTCACCACTCCCACCAGATACAGCTGTGCGGCCACCCGGAAGATGATCGCCAGCCAGTAGACGCCGGCTGGGCCACCTCCGGCGGGCTCGAGTGCACCGTCGAGGTACCACCAGACCGCGGCGAAGTAGAAGACTTCGCCGGCCTGCCAGATCAGTTGGTCGCGCCAGCGGGGTCGGGCCAGGACCGCGAGGGGGAGAAGCCACAGGACGTACTGCGGGGAGTAGACCTTGTTGATGAGGAGGAACCCAGCGACGATCAGGAAGCCAAGTTGAGCGAACCGGGGTGTGATCGGCGCTCGCATCCCCAGCGCGAAGACACCCAGGCACCAGGCGGCGAAGAACGCCCACGACACCTGGTTGATGGTGGTGGCCGAGATGCCGAAAGAGCCTGCTTGATCGATGACCAACCAGATGGATCCCAGGTCCGCGGTCCGGTCGGAGTTGAAGGTCCAGAAATGATTCCAGTCCGTCGGTGAGGCGACGTACGCCGGCGCGTTGGTCACCACCCACACCACCACCGCCACCGCGGTGAGCCGAGCGAAGTCCGCCAGGCGACGTTGTCGCAGGCAGATCACCAGCAAGCCGCCCAGCAGGAACAGCGGGTAGAGCTTGGCCGCAGTCCCGAGCCCGATGAGTGCCCCGGTCAGGAGCGGGCGCCCCGTGGCCCAGGCCCACAGCGCTGCCGCCACCAAAGCGACGGGCAACAGGTCCCAGTTGATCAGTCCCGTGAGGAGCAAGGCGGGAGAGAGAGCGAAGATCGCGGCGTCCCAGGGTCGTCGGGGGTTGACCCGGGTGAGCAGCCAGGCCGAAGCGATTGCCAACAGCGCGAACCCGAGCGCGTTGATGATCACGAAGATCCTGATCTCACGCTGCACGGTGAGGTCGGCCGCGACCTCGTCGGCGGGGGTGGCGAAACGCGGCTCGAGGTCAGGCGATCCGTTGACGACGTACGCCAGTTTGGCCGTCGCCCACGCCCAGTAGGAGATGCCGACGGGGTACTCCATCGCCTCGTAGCGCGACCGCGAATCCAGATCCTCGGTGTAGGGGAACCCCTGGTCGGCGAAGCCCCGGCCGGTGTAGAGAAACGGCAGGTCGGAGTAACACATCCGGGAGTAGGTGACGCCCGGGTCACGCCAGTTGACGTCGTAACACGGGTTCTTCTGCACCATTCCGAGGGCGAAAGTCATCGCGACGAACAGCAGGATCAAACGCGTTGGGGTGAGCCAACCGCGCCCGGTCCGGGCATGGTCGCCCAGCGGACCCCCTACACCGGCGCTCCACGCCTCGACCACTGAGTCGTCCTGGGTCGGGTGCACCCTCCCCCGCCCGTGTTCACGCATCGCGACGACCGTCCGACCTACGGGTTAGACGTCGGCTGACCGCTGGGCTTGGCCGACGGCGAGGACGATCCCGAGGGCGACGGCGGCGGGGTTGATGAAGGAGACGGCGACGGCGAGTCCGACGGATCCGGGCAACCGAGGAGTCCACACCCATCCCCGGACGGGCTGGGGGTCGGCGTCGGTGTCGGCTTGGGCGGCGTCGTCGGCTTCGGAGTCTTGGTGGGCGCCTCCGACTCGGTGGGCGTCTTGCTCGGCTTCTTCGAAGGCTTCTTGTTCGGCGCCGGCGGGGGGGCCGGCGCGGGCGCCCGAGTGGGCTCGTATCCGCTGCTGGGTGCCTCGCCGTCGACGTAGACCGGGTCCGGGAAGTCCTCGACGGGCATTCCGTCGCTGATCTCACCCATCACCGACAGCCACGTCGACAGCGGGTAGCCGCTGCCGAAGAACTGCGGGAGGAAGCCTTCCAACTGCTCGTTGCCCTTGCCGCGCACGTACATCACGGCTGTGGAGACCTGCGGGGTGTACCCCACGAACCAGGCCGATGAGACGACCGTGTTGCCGTCGGAATCGGTGGCGGTGGCGGTTCCGGTCTTGCCCGCGGCCGGTCGACCAAGGGCCGCTGCTTTCGCGGCCGTTCCGCCGCGCACGTTCTCCTGAAGCGCGAACGAGACGTCTGCCGCGATGTCATCGGAGATCGCCCGCTTGGTCTTGACCTTGTGGTTGTAGAGGACCTCACCGGAGGAGGACTGCACCTTCTCGATGATGTACGGCTCAGCCGCGACCCCGTTGTTGGCCAGCGTGGCGTAACCGTTGGCCATGTTGATGGGGCTGACGGTCTGAGAGCCGAGCGACACACCGGTGACCGGCTGGAGACCAGGGGTCCTGCTGGGGAATCCGAAGTACTTCTTGGTCGCCTTCTCCGGCGGGATCCCCATCTTGTTCGACATGTCGATGATCGCCGTCGGACCGTCGTCCATGGCGAGGGTCATGTCGATGAACGCGGTGTTGGCAGACTTCTGGGTCGCGTAGATCATGCTGATCCGGGAGCCGTAGCTCGCGTTGCCCTGGTTCTCGACGTCGGTTCCGTCCGCTAACTCATACGGCGAGTTCCCGTCGAAGGTGTCCTTCAGCGAGAAGCCCTGCTCGATGGCGGCGGCCAGAGCGAACGCCTTGAACGTCGAGCCGGCCATGCCGCCGGAGATGGCCCAGTTGATCTGGGACTTGAGGTAGTCCTGGCCGGCGTAGAAGCCCTGGACCGCACCGGTTCCGGGCTGCACGCTGGCCACGGCCACGTGGAGGTTCTTGTCGCCCAGGCCGTCGCCCTCGGGGCGGGCCTCGGCCACACCGTCCTCGGCAGCCTTCATGGCGTCCTGGGTGAAGGTGGTGGTGACCTTCAGCCCGTCGCCGTCGATCTCGTCCTCGGAGAACCCGAGTCGCTGAAGCTCGCTGCGAACCATCGTCAACATGTGGCCCTTCTGACCACCGTTACGGCTGTCGGGCTCCGTCTTGTTGAACTTGGGTAACTTGCGAACCGCGTTGTCTCGCTCGGCCGCGGTGATGGTCTCCATCTCGAGCATGCCGTTGAGGACGAACTCGTAGCGGACCTTCAGTCGCTCTCGGTAGGCCTTGCCATTCTTCGGGTCCAGGCTGGTGGGGTTGTTCAGGACGCTGGCCAGCACCGCGGACTCGCGCAGGTTCAACTTGCTGGCGGGCTTGCTGAAGAAGGTCTGGGCCGCGGCCTCGACGCCGTAGGCACCGCGACCGAAGTAGATGGTGTTGAGGTAGCCCTCGAGGACCTGCGATTTCGACTGGGTGCGCTGCACCTTGAGTGACAGAATTGCTTCCTTGGCCTTGCGGGTCAGGGAGCGCTCCTGGGTGAGGTAGAGGATCTTGACGTACTGCTGAGTGATGGTCGAGGCGCCCTGGGTGCTGCCGCCCTTGGCGTTGCTGAAGGCGGCGCGGACGATGCCACGCGGGCTGATGCCCGAGTCGGTGTAGAACGTGCGGTTCTCGGCGGCAATCACCGCGTCCTGCATCGATTGGGGCATCTCCGAGAGCGGGATCGACTCGCGGTTCTGGGTGACGTACTCGCCCAAGTCGTTCTTGCCGTCGGCGTAGTAGACCTTCGAGGTCTCCGTCAGGAAGTCCTTGTTCGGGTTCGGGATATCCACGGTCTTGTAGAGGTACAGGAAGGTGACCCCGGCCAGCAGCACCACGACCAGGGTGGAGATGCCACCCCACTTCAGGACCGTCCGGATG
>CBDTZB010000118.1:0-7095 GCA_965364795.1 uncultured Nocardioides sp. | reverse complement strand
CTTCGCCGGCGGGAACCTCAAGGGCATGGTCACCACCACCAAGGAGGACGCAGCCGACGTCTTCGCGATGGCTGAGGGTGTCAAGGCGGGCCTGCGCCGCCTGGAGAAGTTCCCCCGTCCCGTGGTCGCCGCGATCAACGGCGCCGCCCTCGGTGGTGGCTTCGAGATCTGCTTGGCCGCCCAGCACCGGGTGATCGTCGATGACCCCAAGGTTGAGATCGGTCTTCCCGAGGTCAGCCTCGGGCTCCTGCCCGGCGGCGGTGGCGTGACGCGCGTGGTCCGCATGCTCGGCCTGCAGGCCGGTCTGATGGAGGTGCTGCTTCAGGGCACCCGTTTCAAGCCCGGCGCGGCCAAGGAGAAGGGTCTGGTTGACGAGCTCGTCGCCACCCGTGAAGAGCTCGTGCCCGCCGCGAAGGCGTGGATCAAGGCCAACCCCGACGCAGCGCTGAACCCCTGGGACGCTCCCGGCTACAAGATGCCCGGTGGCACGCCGAAGACGCCGGCGCTCGCGTCGTTCCTGCCCGTCTTCCCGGCGCTGCTGCGCCAGCAGACCAAGGGCGCGGTCTACCCCGCCGCCCGGGCGATTCTTTCGGCTGCGGTCGAGGGTGCGAGCACCGACTTCGACACCGCTTCGCGGATCGAGTCGCGCTACCTCACCAGCCTGGTCGTCGGTCAGGGCTCGAAGGACATGATCCAGGCGTTCTTCTTCGACCTGCAGGCCATCAACTCCGGCTCGCTGCGTCCCGACGGGATCGAGAAGTGGAAGGCCACCAAGGTCGGCGTACTCGGCGCCGGAATGATGGGTGCGGGCATCGCCTACTCGTGCGCGCGCGCCGGCATGGAGGTCGTCCTGAAGGACGTCGCCCAGGAGAGCGCCGACAAGGGCAAGGCCTACTCGGAGAAGCTGCTGGACAAGGCCATCTCGCGGGGCAAGAGCACCGAGGAGAAGAAGGCCGAACTGCTCGGCCGGATCACCGCCACCACGGACCCGGCCGACCTGGCCGGTTGCGACCTGGTCATCGAGGCCGTCTTCGAGGACCCGTCGCTGAAGGCCAAGGTGTTCGCCGAGATCGCGCCGCACGTCAACCCCGACGCGCTGTTGTGCTCCAACACCTCGACGCTGCCGATCACCGAACTGGCGACGGGGGTGGACCGTCCCAAGGACTTCATCGGTCTGCACTTCTTCAGCCCCGTCGACAAGATGCCGCTGGTGGAGATCATCCGGGGAGCCGAGACCTCCGACGAGGCCCTGGCGAAGGCGTACGACGTCGTCATGCAGATCCGTAAGACCCCGATCGTGGTCAACGACAGCCGCGGTTTCTACACCTCGCGCGTCATCGGCACGATGGTGAATGAGGGTCTGGCCATGCTGGGCGAGGGCGTGCACCCCATCTCCCTGGACCGCGCGGCGACGCAGGCTGGCTACCCCGTTGGCCCGCTGCAGCTGACCGACGAGCTCAACATGGAGCTGATGACCAAGATCGCCAAGGCGAACAAGGACGCCGTCGAGCGCGACGGTGGCACCTACGAGCCGCACCCCGGTGAGGCCGTCATCGCCACGATGATCGAAGCGGGTCGTCCCTCGCGCCTGTCGGGCGGTGGCTTCTACGAGTACACCGACGGCAAGCGTCAGGGTCTGTGGGCCGGGCTGGCGGAGAAGTTCCCGGTCGCCGCGGAGCCCATCCCGCTCCAGGACATCAAGGACCGGATGCTCTTCGCCGAGGCCCTCGAGACCGCCAAGTGCTTTGAGGAGGGCGTCATCACCTCGGCGGCTGCCGCGAACATCGGCTCCATCATGGGCATCGGCTTCCCGCCGATGACCGGTGGTGCGGCACAGTTCATGACCGGCTACGAAGGCACTGACGGCGAGATCGGCCTGGCCGCGTTCGTCAAGCGTGCCGACGAGCTGGCCGCGTCGTACGGCGACCGCTTCAACGCCACGTCCTACCTGCGTGACCTCGCGTCCTCGGGCGGTTCCTTCCCCGCCTGATCCCGTGAGTCGGCGCATCTTGACGCCGTAAAGCAGCCGAGTCGGCGCAACTTGAACAAGTTGCGCCGACTCGCGCATGTGGGGGAGTCGTCCGATCGGCTATTTCTGAAGGCGCTGAGCAGTTTCGTGGTGCGGTGACCGGTGCTCAGGGAGAATGGCTAGGTGAACCCCAGTCGCCCACTCGTCCAGGTACGCAGCCTGCACGTCCGCTTCGGTGAGGTCGAGGCCGTCGCTGGCGTCGACCTCACCGCGCACGCGGGCCAGGCCACCGCCCTGTTGGGCCGCAACGGAGCCGGCAAGTCCACCACGATGCGCGTCCTCGCCGGCGTCGTACCGCCAACCGCAGGAACCGTTCTGGTCGCGGGGTACGACGTTCGCCAGCAACCGCTGAGCGTCAAGCAGTCCGTGGGTTACTGCCCCGACGTGGGTGGGCTGGTCCCTCGGGCGACCCCGTGGGAGCACCTACAGCTCTCGGCACGTTTGCGGCGGATGGACGACTGGGAGACCCGCGCCCGTGACCTGCTGGAGCGCTTCGAACTCGGCGACGTGGCTCACCGCGTCACCGCCGGCTTCTCCCACGGCATGGGCCGTCGCCTGAGCGTGGTCTTGGCTGCCCTGCACGAGCCCGAGGTGCTGCTGCTCGACGAGCCCTTCGATGGGGTTGACCCCATCGGCGTCGAAGCCACCTTCGACGTGATCAACGATGCCCGGGCCCGAGGGGCCTGCATCTTGGTCTCCACCCACCTGCGTGAGCTCGCCGTCCAGTCCTGCACGACCGTCAGTGTGCTGCGCGGCGGCTCGGCTGTCGCGACGGTCGAGGCGTCCGAGATGGCTGGTGAGGAGGGCGCACGTGCCTATCGCGGTCTCCTCGACTGATCAGGTCAACTTCCGTCCCTTGCCCCTGCTGTTCACCGAATCCCGGCGAGCGGTTGCTGACCTGGGCCCGCTCCTGAGCTTCCGGTTAGGTCAGATCCGCTCGCATCGGGGTCTGCGGTGGGCGGCGTTCGGCCTGCTACTGATGACGGTGGGGGCGGCGACGATTCCGGCATTCGTGCCCGAGGCCGGTGCTGCTGAGGGTCGGGCTTTCGATTTCTTGGTCCTGCTCCCCACCGCGTTGGCGGGGTTCTTGATCCTCACGACAGTGTCGGCCGCCGCCTCGGGTGGTGGCCGGGAGTTGCTGGCGCGCGACCCGGCGTCGGTCTATCCGATCAGTGCGACGACCGACCACCTCGGTGCTCTGATCCTGGCCCCGCTGAACATCGCGTGGATGATCCAGGCCTGGGGCCTTCTGGGTGTCACCGCCTTCGCTCTCGGGCCGGGCGTCGGTCTCGCCCGCGCCCAGGCCGTGGTGGTGGTCTGGCTCATCCTCGCAACGGCTTTCGCCCAGGTGTTGGCGTGGTCGTTGGAGGCCGCGCGTCGGGTACCCCACGGGGTGGGCGGCGTCCGCGCCCTCACCGTCGCGGTCATCGGCATCACCCTGGGACTGCAGATCTCGGGCAACCTGCTGCGGGTCTTCGACCAGTTGCCGACCCGAACCGTGGTGGTCGCCATGATCACTGGCTCCGTCGTGGTGTGGGCGGTCACCTTGATCAGCCTGATGGGAATCGCGCTGGTGACGATCGCGATCGGCGCTGTCCCCGCCCATGTGGCCGCGCGTCGGGTACCGAAGGACGAGTTGTCCGTCGAAACCGGTCACTTCCAGGCCCGGACCATGCCTCGGTCGCCGCTGGCCGGGCTGGTCCGTACCGACCGGGCCTCGGTGTGGCGGGCTGTCCCGATGCGACGTGGACTCGCTGTCCTGGCCATCGGCCCTGGGATCGTGGCCATCCTGGGCAACCTGCCGTGGAGCTCCATGACAATCCTCCCCGGCCTCGTAGCCTCCGGTGGTGCACTCCTTTTCGGCGTGAACTCCTGGTGCCTGGACGGCCGGGGAGCCCTGTGGCGCGAAAGCCTCCCGGTCGACCCTCGCGACGTGTTCGATGCGCGGACCCTGGTACTGGCGGAGTTCCTGTTGGCGGCTTCGTTCGTCACGATCGCGCTGGGTGCGGTGCGGGCCGGGGTGCCGTCGGTGACCGAGGCGACAGCGATTGTCTGCACCCTGCTCGTGGTGACGGTGCAGGTGGTGGCGGCTGGCATGCGCTGGTCGGCGCAGAATCCGTACGCCGTGGACCTCCGCTCAGCCCGAGCGACGCCGGCGCCGCCGCTGTCGATGGTGGGCTACTCCACCCGACTCGCTATCTCCACCACCATGACGGGTCTGGTTTTCTCCGGCTTGGCGCAGGTGCCGGGTTGGCACTACTCCGTGCTGATCGCGGTCCCGTTCCTGGCGTGGTCGGGAACCCGGTTGCTGCGCACCCGCGCGGCCTGGATCGACCCGGTGCAGCGGGCCCGGATCATCACCACCGTCGCGGTGTAGGGACGGTTCAGGCGGCTGCCTGGGCGCACTCGCTGTAGGCCTGAGTCAGGACGTCCAACTCCGGCGCTTCGGGCACACCAGCGAGCCCCGCGACGAGCGCAGCGCGGATCTCCTCGGGGCTCATCGACTGCTCCAGGCAGGTGGCGAAGATCTTCTCGTCGGCCGCGCCATGACTTTGCGCAGCCAGGGCTCTGGTGGCTTCCTCGACGTAGTCGACGCACTCGAACTGGGCGTCGACCCAGTCCCCGGCGAGGTCGTTGTCCAGCACCGGCAGACTCGTCACCACGGCTCCGCCGCTGTCGATAATGCCGGTCTCGCGCAGGCGTTCATCGCCGGTCCGCGACAAGAATTCCTTCGCAAAGCACGAGGCCGCCGCTGCGTCTTCGTTGGTGGGGTTGTCGCCCACCCACAACTCCGCGAGGCCGGCCCGGATCTCGCTGGCGCTGGTGTCGGCGGGGGCTGGTGGGGGTTCGGTGCGCCCGCCGCTGCAGCCGCTCAGACTGCCCGCAAGGACGAGTGCGATGAGCGGAGCGAGGAGTCGGACCGGCGGTGCCACGTGACCATCGTCGCACCGACTGACCTAATGTGCAGGGGTGGACTTCTCAGCCTCTCCCAGAGCCGCCGATCTGACCGCCCGAGTACGCCGATTCATCGACGAGGAGATCTCGCCGGTGGAGGCGGCGTACCACTCCGATCTGGCTGCGCTGCGCCAGAGCGGAGACCCCTCCGCCGCGTGGCAGCCGCTGCCCGTCATTGAGGAGCTGAAGGCCAAGGCCCGCGCCGAGGGGCTGTGGAACCTCTTCCTCCCAGCGGAGCACGCGGGCGAGTACGCCGCCCGCTTCGGCACCGACGGAGGTGAGGGTCTGACCAACGTCGACTATGCGCCGATCGCCGAACTCACCGGTCGGTCCCATCTGGCGCCCCTGGTGCTCAACTGCAATGCACCGGACACCGGCAACATGGAGGTGCTCCTTCGCTACGGCACCCAGGCGCAGCGTGACGAGTGGCTCGAACCCCTGCTCGACGGGAAGATCCGCTCGGCGTTCACGATGACTGAGCCGGGTGTCGCGTCCTCGGATGCGACGACCATGGAGGCCACGGCCATCCTCGACGGCGACGAGGTCGTCATCAACGGGCGCAAGTGGTGGTCGACCGGAGTGGGCCATCCCGACTGCAAGATCTTCGTCTTCATGGGGCTCACCGATCCGGACGCGGACCGGCACCACCGTCACTCCATGGTGCTCGTGCCGCGCGACACCCCTGGGGTGAAGATCGAGCGGATGCTCAGCACGATGGGGATGTACGACGAGCCCCTCGGCCACGGCGAGGTCTCCTTCACCGACGTCCGTGTGCCGGTCGCGAACATCCTTAGCGGACCGGGCGAGGCGTTCTCGATCGCCCAGGGTCGGCTCGGTCCCGGGCGGGTTCACCACTGCATGCGGCTGATCGGGTTGGCCGAGATGGCGTTGGCGTTGGCGTGCGAGCGTTCCCTGGCCCGGACCGCCTTCGGCAAGCCGCTGGCGAATCTCGGCGGCAACCGCGAGCAGATTGCCGACGCCCGGATCGCCATCGACTCCACCCGCTTGCTCGTGCTGAACGCCGCCTGGAAGCTTGATGTCGGCGGACCGCTCAACGCTCTGTCCGAGGTCGCCCAGATCAAGGTCGCGGCGCCGTCGATGGCGCAGAAGGTCATCGACTTTGCGATGCAGATCCATGGTGGCGCCGGCATGTCTGACGACTTCCCGCTGGCGGGTGCTTGGACCCAGGCGCGGGCGTTGCGGTTGGCCGATGGGCCCGACGAGGTGCACCGGGGTGTGATCGCTCGGCTGGAGTTGGGCAAGTACGGAGCGTCGCGATGACGAGTCGTGAGTCTGAGAGTGCGCCCGAGCGCACGGTGGCGGACACGGGACGTCGCGTCCTGATCACCGGCGCCGCCTCCGGCCTCGGGGCAGCGCTGGCGGATCGGTTCGAGGCGCGCGGAGATCGCGTGTTGCGCACCGACCTCACGCCGGGGTCGGATCTGAAGCTGGACATCACCCGCGACGAGGACTGGGCAGCCGCTCGCGATCACGTCCAGGCGACCTGGGGCGGTCTCGACGTGTTGGTCAACAACGCTGGCGTCGCCGGCGGTGGAAGACTCGACGTCGCCGGGTTGGATGAGTGGCAGTGGATCACCGAGATCAACCTGTTCGGTGCGGTGCGCGGGACCGCGACTTTCACCCCGATGTTCAAGGAGCAGGGCAGCGGAACGTTCGTCAACATCGCCTCGCTCGCGGGGTTGGTGCACCCTGCCGGGATGGCGTCCTATAACGCGGTGAAGGCGGCCGTCGTGGCCCTGACCGAGACGACCGGGCACGAGTTGGCGGCGTACGGCGTGAGCGCGCATGTGGTGTGCCCGTCGTACTTCCGGACCAACCTGATGAGCTCGGTACAGGGCAAGGACGCGGCGCTCGGTGCGACCCTGAGCAAGCTCGTCGAGGAGTCGCCGACCTCGGCCGACGACATCGCCGTAGCAGTCCTCGAGGGTCTGGATCGTGGCGACGAGATCATCATTCCGGACGCCGCCGCTCAGATGGCGGTGGACCTCAAACGCAACGACCGGGCGACCTACAACGACGTGATGCGGGCCCAGGCGGCCAAGCTGGACAGGAGTGCGCCATGATTGAGGCTCGTACCGACGGAGACGCCG
>CBDTZB010000117.1:0-7143 GCA_965364795.1 uncultured Nocardioides sp. | reverse complement strand
AAGAACCGGCCCTACCGGTTGGACGCGAAGGCCTCGGCGGTCACCTTCGACCCCGAAGCGGTGCGCAACAAGTACGGCATGCTCATCACCTCACCCAAGGGTGCCTTCGAGTTGCGCAACCAGGCGATCAAGCCCACCCCGCCGAGCACCCGCGGCATCGAGTTGACCTTCACCGCAGTGGTGTACGTCGAGAAACGGGCCGGGTCGAACACGTTCAGCAAACGTGCGGTCCGACAGGTCGTCCCGATCGCGATCTTCGAGTCCGATGAGCCCACCTCCGTGGCCAAGATCCCGGTCAACGCCAACTAGCCGCGGATCGCCGCTCGGTGGTGTCAGAGCGCGTGGTCAGCCATTCGGTAGCCGACCCCGCGCACGACCTCGATGTACTTCATGGAGGGACCGTCGTCGCCGAGTTTGCGCATCAGTCCGAGGATCTGACGTTCGACCTCGCGCTTGTCAGCCTCGTTGACGAAGTGTGAGGTGACGAACTGTTCGCCTCGCATGACGAGCACGAGGTCGGCCTTGCTCCGCACCCGTCGGCCCGAGCGCAGCAGGGAGACCAACAGGTCGGCCTCCACCCGCGTCAGCTCCAGCGGTCGCCCCTCGAAGCTCACGTGCCCGGAGGCCAACTCAACGGTGAGCGCTTGGAACCGGATGAAGTCGTTATCGACGTTGTCGTTCGCCGCTGGCACCGGCGCCAGCGACACCGGCCGACGTGGGGCGCTGCCATCGGCGCCGTCCTGATCGCCCGTGGGCGGCTGAACCGCCTCCGTCGACCCCGGCATCGCACCGTCAGCAACCAGCTCACGCGAGGCGGCAGCCGCCCAGGACTCCGGATTGGGTCGCAAGACGACGGGGGGCGCAGCCATCGTGGGGCCGGCGCTCAGGCCCTCGCCGTAGGACGCTCGGCGAAGCATCGAATCGGCGCGCGCCCGCAACTCCCTGGGGCGGAAGGGCTTGACGAGGTAGTCGTCCGCCCCGGCCTCGAACCCCCGAATGACGTCGACCTCTTCGGTCAGGGCGGTGATCATGATCAGATAGGTGTGGCTGAATTCGCGGATCCGCTTGGCCACGGCGAACCCGTCGAGGCCCGGCATGTTGACGTCCATCGTGGTCAGCACCGGCTGATGCTTCCGGACCGCTTCGATCGCCTGAAGACCGTCCGCGGCGAGGATCACCTCAAAGCCGGACTGCTGCAGTACGAGTTCGATGAGCATGCGCACATCAGCGTCATCCTCGCCGACCACAGCCACCATGGAGTCGGTCATTCGAGCATCCTAGGGGCCAGCAGGGTGTTTCGTCGCGATGGGGACCAGACACCAGTCACCAACCGGCGGTCGTCGCCAGTTCCAGAGCCCCCTCAATCCAGAGATCTCCAGCCGGGGGGCCACCGTTGCAGGGGCCGTCACTCTCCGCAGGAGGCTTGATCCAGAGCAGCGCGTCGAGACCGCCGTCCCCCCTCACGAAGGCGGGCAGAGCCCCTAGAGCCTGACCGGAGGGGTTGCACCATTCGGAGACCGAGTCCCCGGTTTTCGTGGAGTTCCCGTTCCGGCCGGTGTCGATGACGTAGTGGGCGTCGTCGAGCATCCCGCTCAGCGTGTCCGCGTAAATGCGTTCGGTCGCCTGGGGTTGGTAGTTCGCCACGTTGGTAGCGAAACCCCTCACCCGCTCCACTCCCACCTGCCGCAGGAGGGAGGCCATGTCCTCCGGGGGCACCCACGCGGAGTGTCCCGCGTCGACGTACGTCGTCACCCCGGCCACTGCGAGAATCCCGACCGCCTGCTCGAGCAGGTCCACGCGGGTGGACTCTTCAGCACAGGAGGTAGCCGCGGCCAAGGCGTCCGGTTCGAGCACAACCACGCTGGACTCACCCGCCGCTGTCGCGATCGCCTGGACCCACGGCAGGTAGGCCTCCTGGCTCAGGCCACCGGCCGAGAACTCGCCTGTGCAGTCACGATCCGGGATGCCGTAGAGCACGAAGACCGGGGTCGTTGGCGCCTTCGATGACTCATCCTCGGGGGACTGAGCGACCACCGGGGAGCCGGTCGCCTCGGCCACGAGACCAGAGACGTACGCCGCCGCTTCGGTTGCGGGGAAGCGCTCCGGCGTAAGCCAGATCCCGGTGGGGATCTCGTTGAGACGTCGCAACCGACTCGCGTCGGCATCGCGTCCAGCGGCTTCAGCCTGCAGCGCCGCCGCCTCCAGCTCAGGGTTCGCCACCACGGTCTGGATCCGTTCCGGAGCGGGAGCGACCGGTTTGTCGGATCCCGAGCAACCGACGAGGACCACCAGTGCACCGAGCAGGACAAGGAAACGACAGGGCCGGAGCACGAGCCCATGATGCCCGACGTGCCGCCGTAGCCGTCGGGTCAGGATACGGATCCGCTCTAGCCGAAAAGTGGAACACGTTCTAGTCTGGCTGCCAACGTCCTCCTCGACCTCGAAGGAATCTGACCTTGAGCGCCACCCTCGGCCTTGCCGCAGCCCACGACACCTCCATTGAAGAGCGCTACGAGCCTGCGCCTCTGCTCAAGGACAAGGTGATCGTCCTCTCCGGGGTCGGCCCGGGTCTGGGTCGATCTTTGGGCGAGGAGGCCGCCAAGATGGGCGCCGACCTGGTGCTGGTCAGCCGGACCGCGAGTCGTCTGGAGAAGATGGCCGAGGTCGTCCGCTCCCACGGTCGACGCGCCTTGGTCGTGCCCACCGACATCACCGACGAAGCCGCCCGCGCGTCCCTCGTCGAGCAGGCGATGGCTGAGTTCGGGCGGGTGGACTGCTTGATCAACAACGCCTTCGCGATCCCGCCGATGGACCCGATCACCCAGATCAAGACCGAAGACCTCGCCGCCGTCAACGAGACCAACGTCTTCGCGCCCCTGCGCCTCTCGGCCCTCTTCGCCGACGCCCTGGCCGCCTCCAAGGGCTCGGTGGTGATGCTCAACTCCGCCGTCCAGTTCAGCTCGCAGCCCGAGTTCGCCGGCTACAAGCTGTCCAAGGGAGCCTTGGCCCACCTCGCCTCGTCCCTAGCCACCGAGTTGGGCCCTCGCGGCATCCGAGTCAACAGTGTCGCGCCCTCCTACATCTACGAAGACGTCAACCGCGGCTACTTCGACTACCTCGCCGCGGTCGAGGGCAAGACCCACGACGAGGTGTACGTCGAGAAGGCCAAGCCGACCGACCTGCTGCGTCTGGCCTCCTCCGAGGAGGTCGCTCGCGCCGCGCTGTTCCTGGCCAGCGACCTTGCCTCCGCCGTCACCGGTCAAACGCTGAGCGTCGACTGCGGCGAATTCCACAGCTGATGGAGGCTCCTCGATGAACGCTGACAACATCATGACCCGCGAACGGCCCGACGTCGGCTCCTACGACGACATCGCCGCGGCCGCTGAGCGCACCACCGGCATGAGCGACTTCGGTGGCACCGAGCACGAAGAGGGTCTGCGGACCCTGACCGAGGACCTCGCCTCCCCCGAGGCCGGTCTGACCCCGCGGGGCAACTACTTCCAGCGTTCCGAGGTGAAGAGCGCGCTGGTCGGCCGGTTGCTGACCCAGGCGCGGTTCAACGAGCACCCCGAACACGCGGACGTGCCGATCGAACGACCGATCTTCGTGATGGGGCTCCCCCGCACCGGCACGACCGCGCTGCACCGTCTCCTGCACGCCGACCCCGGCACCCAGGGCCTGGAGATGTGGCTGACGCAGTACCCCCAACCCCGGCCGCCGCGCGAGACGTGGGAGACGGACCCGATCTTCACCGCTATGCAGCAGGCGTTCTCCGCCCATCACATCGAATCCCCTGAGTTCATGGGTATCCACTACATGGATGCCACCTCGGTGGAGGAGTGCTGGCGGTTGCTGCGCCAGACCGGGAAGTCCAACTCCTATGAGTCCTTGGCCAATGTGCCGCGCTACACCGAGTGGCTCGCCGGTCAGGACTGGACCGACGCTTATGCGCGACACAAGCAGAACCTTCAACTCATCGGCCTCAACGACCCGGAGAAGCGTTGGGTGTTGAAGAACCCGTCCCACATGAGCGCCCTCGATGCGCTGATGACGGTCTACCCCGATGCGTTGATTGTTTACACCCACCGCGACCCCGTGGTCTGCATCGCCTCGTCGTGCTCGCTCTCCGCAGCGACCACCGAGCAGCACTCCACGACGTACGTCGGCGACGTGATCGGCCAGACCCAACTCGACCTCTGGTCGCGCAGCTATCACGCCTTCCACGACGCACGCCCGGCCTACGACCCTGCACAGTTCGTCGACGTCGCGTTCTCCGACCTGCTCTCCGACCCGATCGGCACCGTTCGAGGGGTGTACGACGGGTTCGGCCTGGAATGGAGCGAGGAGGCCCAGGCCGCAGTGGCCGAGATCGACCGCGAGTCCAAGCAGGGCGAGCGCGCTCCCTCCCACCGCTACGACCTCGCCGACTACGGCCTCACCGAAGCTCAGGTCCACGAGGCCTTCGCGCGGTAGCTACGGCTCCGGTGGTTGCGGAACTTCGAAGTCCGCCCGGTGGTTGAGGAGCGACGAAGTCGTGTCTCGAAACCCCCGGGGCCAGCCCAGAAACCATCCCCAGCCGAAGCCCCCACCGACCCTCTCCACAGCCCAGCGGTAGGCCGCCCCGGGAGCCCACACGAGGGCTCAACCTGAGGGCATGACTCTTGACGGCACCGACCTCGGCCTCCAACTCCCTTCGACGTGGCGGCGACGCCGCGACCCGGTGCGCGGGGTGTTGGTCGCGGCCCGTCCGGCCCGGATTCCCACCAGCGGACGATGTCCCGAACTCACGCTGCGCTGTGTGGTCGCCGACGGGGATCTGGTGTCCTGGCGGGTAGCCGCGATGGACGAACTCGCGGAGAAGTTGGCGGACTTCGCCCTTGAGGACGAGGACGACTTCGAGTTGTTCGGCCACGAGGTGGCCTACCGGCGCTTCGCCTATCGAGAGACTGTCCACGACGTCCTGTGCGACCAGTGGGCTTGGCTGCACCAGGGACTCGGCATCACCTTGACCTGCTCGGTGGCCCGCGAGGACTACCTCGACTTCTGCGATCTTTTCGAGGTCGTGGCCGAGTCGATCGACCTCGATCGGAGGGTGGCGTGAGGGGTCAGCGAGTCACACACGGGGATTGCGGGAGACGTAGACACCGCCGACGACCGCGATGCCGAGCACCCCCAGCACCAACCACACTGACGTCGGGGAGTCGAAGACCTGGACGATGAAGACGCAGAAGAGGATGACCGCCAGGATCGCAATGCTCAGCACGGTGTACTCCCGGTTGGTCACCGGCCGGGGGCTCATCGGCGCAACACCCGGACCTTCGCGCCCTTCTTCGGCACGCTGGTGATGTTGCGGACCTTCGGCTCATCCTTGCCGACCGTCTCCACGTCGTACGCCGCGAACACTTCGCGCAGCACCGCGATCCCCTCCATGATGGAGAAGCCTGCCCCGATGCAGCGGCGGGTTCCGCCACCGAACGGGATCCAGGTGTTGGTCGGCGGGTTCTGGCCCAAGAAGCGCTCCGGCCGGAAGACCTCCGGGTCCGGGTGGTTCTCTTCGCGGGAGTGGGTGATGATGATGGAGGGTCCAACCGTCGCACCGGCCGGCAGGTTGACCCCACCGATCGTGCCGGGCTTCATCAAGGTGCGCACGACCATCGGGATGATCGGGTGCAGCCGCATCGACTCCTTGAACACGGCATCGAGCCACTCGTCGTCACCGTCAGCGACGGCTTGAACGGTGCGCGCGTGCAGGTCCGGGTTGCGGCCGAGTTCGTAGAGCGACCAGGCCAGCGCGGCCGCGGTGGTCTCGTGTCCGGCGAGCAGCAAGGTGATCAACTGGTCGCGCAGTTCGGTGTCGTTCAAGGTGTCGCCGTCATCGGCGCCCTCCTCGGTTCCGACCCGGATCAACCGGGACAGGACGTCGGACCGTTCGGCGAGGTCAGGGGCCTCGCGGCGCTCGCGGATCTCGGCGTAGATAAGTTCGTCCAACTCGTACTGGTTGTCGATGGTCCGCTTCCACGGCCCGAACTTCTGCAACTTGGGGTAGCCCCACCCGAAGAGCACGGCAGGGCTGATGTCGACGGTCGCGGTGACCCGCGGACGCATCGCCGCCAGACGCTGGTGGTCGGTCACCCCGAACACCACCCGCAGAATCACCTCGAGGGTCAGTCGGTTCATCCGGTCGAGGGTTTCGAAGTCCTCACCGTCACGCCAGGTCTGCACCTCTTCACGGGCCACGTCGATGATCAGCCCGCGGTACTCCTTGAGCGCCTGCCCGTTGAAGGCAGGCATCAGGAGTTTTCGGGCTCGCTTGTGTTCGACGGAATCCTGGATGAGCAGCGAGTGCTGACCCATGATCGGACCGAGGATGGCGTTGCCCTTGCCGGCGTAGAAGACTTCCGGGTCGGCGGCGAAGATCTCTTTGGTGTGCTCGGGCCGGGTGAAGAAGACCAGCGGACGACCACCGGGCATGAGCTTGATGGTGAAGGTGTCGCCGTACTTCCTCTTCAGGTAGGGGTGGAACCAGTGGCGGAAGCGGATCAGCGCCACGCTCTGCACGAGCACCGGCCACTTCGGGCCGGGGGGCAGACCCTCGGTGCTCACCTTCCCGAGCCCGTCACTCGCAAAGGCGTTCATCTCCTCGAAGCGTCGTCTGGTCTGTTCGTTGGCATCGTCCAGAGTGGTGGCCACCGGGCCATACTACGAGTACGCGGCGAAGAATTTCAGGCGGTTGCAAGACGGGCGGAAACCACCCGATGGATCGGCATCGCCTTGAGTTTGAGGTCGGCACACGACGCACGCCGGGGTTCGCCCGGAGCGGCTTCGACCTCGATCACCCAGTCGTCCTCGTCGGCCCGGGCGGTCACCACCGTGACCCCGGCCTGTCTTCGCGACTCCGCGGACCCGGTGGCGCGGACGGTCCGGTAGCCGAACTCGGCGCGCAGATGCGTCTCGGCGAACTGCACCACCGCGGAGCGTCCCGCGTGGCCACGGCTGAGCAGTCCCGGGACGAAACCGGCCTCCACCTCCTCGCACGCCTTGACCGCCGAGGCGGCATCGAGCCGGCCCAAGGTGAGCCCACTAGGCAGCGCCAACATCGTGGCCGCGAACCGGTGGCCTCCGAGGTGCGTGGTCTCCCAGGTT